>JANXAG010000005.1:80381-102410 GCA_025062375.1 Anaerolineae bacterium
GTAATCCCATCGGAATGGAGCTGACGGATCAGCCCTGCCAGCTGTTCCAGCTCTTCGTGGATGAGCCCCGCCGCTGGTTCATCCAGCAAAAGAAGAGACGGCTTAAGGGCCAAAGCTCTGGCAATCTCCACCTGCCTCTTTATCCCGATGGGGAGGTCACCTGCCCTTGCTCTGGCATAGCGTGTAAGCCGGGTTCTCTCCAGGATCTCTTCCGCCTCCTTCCGAGCCGAAAGGGAAAAATAACTGGCAGTGAAGGCTTTTAACTCCGGGTAGAAAGGATGCCCGAGAGCAACCAGGATGTTTTCCAGCACGCTCATTTCGGAGAAAGGCTTCACGATCTGAAAAGTCCTCCCTACGCCCATGGCAGCAATAACATGGGGGCGAAGGTTATCTATGCGGTGCTCCTTGAAGAAAATTCTGCCCGAAGTAGGCCTCAGGAAACCGGATATAAGGTTAAAAATGGTGGTTTTCCCGGCCCCGTTGGGCCCTATGAGCCCCAGAATTTCCCCCGTCCTTACTTCCAGGTCAACCCCATCTACCGCTCTTATGCCCCCGAAATACTTACTGAGCTTTTCGGTTCTAAGGATGGCTGTCATCCTTTACCTCCGGCCAAACCAGGCGCTGAGTTTTTCCCAGAGCCAGCTTTTATCTCCGATTATACCCATGGGCTGGAAGAGCATCATAAGCACCAGAATACCCCCATAAAGAGTATAACGGTAGTCCCCTACCACACGGAGATACTCTGGCAAGGCCTTAAGGAGGAAAGCGCCGAGGAGGGCCCCCCTAATGGTTCCGATCCCACCGAAGACAAGCATGGAAAGGACTACTATGGACTCGGCAAAAGCAAAGTGGTCGGGGAATATACTTCCCAGGAAGTGGGCGTAGAGGCTTCCAGCCCCTCCGGCCAACGCTCCGCTTATGATGAAGGCGTAGATTTTAAAGCGCGCCACACTGACCCCACACACCTCTGCAGCGTCCTCATCGCTTTTAACGGCCCTTAGGGCCAGGCCTGCCCACCTACGGGAAAGATAGTAACAGAGCCAGATGGTGAAAGCAAGGTATACCAGAACCAGCAGGAGGAACTTTTCCCCCCGCAGGACAATTCCTCCGAGCGATGGCTTGGGAATATTTATAATCCCCATTGCCCCGCCGAAAAAGTCCACATACTTAAAAATTCCTACCGTCACGAAGTTTATGCCCATGGTAGCCAGGACCAGAAAGTCGTGCCGGACCCGGAGGCTGGGGAGCCCAAGAAATCCCCCCACAAATCCTGTAATAGCTATTGAGGCGAGAAATGCGGGCCAAAAAGTCCAGCCATACCGTGTGGTCAGAAGAGCTGAAGTGTAAGCACCTATGCCGAAAAAGGCGGCATGTCCGAGGGAAACCTGCCCGGCGTAACCGGTCAGGATGTTAAGGCTGAGAGTAAGAACAGCCCAGATTCCGCACAGGATAAGAATGGTTACGAAATATTGGCCGAGGATTGCTTCCAGCACTGGCCTTCCCTCCTGGGAAAGGGTTAACTTCCACCGAGAAGCCCTTTAGGGCGAAACATTAATATAAGGATGAGCACAAGGAAAGCAATGGCATCTCTCGGTAAAACAAAACCCACCGTAGCAACCAGGAAAGTCTCGGCAAGAGCCAGGATAAAGCCTGCCAGAATTGTCCCCGGTATGTTGCCGAGGCCTCCCAGCACTATTATCACGAAGGCCTTGTAAGAGGGGACATCTCCCATAGTGGCGAAAACTTTGTTGTAGTAAACGCCCACCAGCACTCCAGCCGCTGCCGCCAGCATTGAGCCTATCAAGAAATTCAGGGCAATAACCTGATTTATGTTTACCCCCAGAGCAGCCGCCATGTCCCGGTCCTGAGCACTTGCCCTCCAGCCAAGGCCTATTTTGGTCCTGGTCATTATGAGATAGACGGCCATAAGGAGAAGGAGGGTGAGGATCAAAATCAAGACCTCGTTTGGCGTAAGGTTAAGGTAACTGGTCCGCAAGGCTGGAAGGCCAACCCGAGCGGGGAAAGCATGCATATAAGGGCCCAAGAGCCATTTCTTCTGAAGTAAATCTTGAGCCATTATAAAGAGGCCCAGGCTGGTTATCAGAGGAACAATGCGCGGAGCGTCCAGTATCCTTCGGTACACTCCAAGGTAAATAAGGACTCCCGTTATCCCTCCGGCCACCATTGCCAGTGGCAGAGCTAACCAGAAGTTTCCGGTGAGGTTAAAAACTCCGAGGCCTACGGCTGCTCCTATAGTGTAAACAGCGGCATGGGCGATGTGCAGGATCTGGAGGATACCATAGACCATTGTGAGGCCAATGGCTATGAGAATGTATATGCAACCCAGCACCAAACCGCTTGCGAAAAGCTGAATGAATGAGCTCATCCTTTTCCCCCAAAGAAAAGTGCCCCCGGAACCCCGGAATTCAGACTTTACTGAGGTGGAGTTATGAGCGCAGGATCATCAAAGTGAGCGAAGTAGCGGAAAGCCCCACCCTTTACGATCTGAACTCCGATCGGGCGCACGGCTTCCCTGCCAGGGGTGTAATAGAGGATGGGGCCCGTTACCGCTTTGTCAAAGTTCTTGAGCTCCTTAAGGGCTTTCACGATTCCTTCGGTGGTGGGGCCACCCTTCTCAATAGCCCAGGCCAGGATCTGAACCGCATCAAAGGCCGAAGCTCCAACCATATCGGCTGGGATACCGTACTCTTTCTGGTACTCTTTAAGGAATTTTTGAACTATTTCCCTTGGGTCATCGCGGTTCAGGTCCGTTATTATTATGACTCCTTCCGCGGCCTCGCCAGCCAGTTCCAGGAATTTAGGGGAATCATAGCCTTCTTGCCCGACGATCTGAGCCTTGAGGCCTATTTCTTTAGCCTGCCGCACCAGGTGAGCGGCTTCGCTATAATAGGCAGAAGCGAAAAGGACATCGGGATTGGCATCTTTCACCCGTTGGAGGATGGCCTTGAATTCGGTCTCCCCAAGGGGATACTTCTCCTCAAAGACGATCTGGACATCTTTGCCCTGAAGGTAGGACTTGAATCCTTCAGTTATGGATCTTCCGAAATCGTTGTCCAGGGTGAGGATGGCGATACGCTTAGCGCCAAGTTTTTCCACCACGAGAGCTCCGCCAACCCTTCCCTCCACAGTGCCGAGAACTCCGACCCTGAAGATTTTATCGCCGGTCCTGGTGATATCGGGGTGAACAGCATAGGCAGAAAGCATAACGACGCCAGCCTCCTGGCACACACTGGCTGCAGCTCTGGTGGCACCGGAGTAGGAGCCGCTTATTATGGCGATAACTTTATCCTGCTCTATGAGCTTTCGCACCACGCTGACGGCCTGGTCAGGCTTGGCGGCATCATCGTAATGGATGAGCTCCAGCTTCTTGCCCCTTACACCGCCAGCCTCGTTAATGAATTTCACAGCTAACCGTGCAGCGTTAAGGGCGCTTGTTCCATCCGCAGCGGCAGGGCCAGTAGTGGGAGAAAAAATGCCGATCTTGTAAACCTGGGGTTCCCTGGGAGCACAGTTGCTGAGAATGGCTGCAACGATAATTAACACTATTAAAGCTGCGAAAAATTTTGCCTTAGACATTTTAAACCTCCCTTTGGTTAGGTTAAAGGAGCCAGCTCAGCCGTAAACCGGTAACGGTCCCCCCGGTAAATCTGGTGGAACCAAACTGCAGGCCTCAGGCCTTTTGTGTAGGTAAGCCGGTCAATCATAAAACCGGGGGTTCCGGGGGCTACCTCAAGAAGCGAGGCCATCTCATCTTTAAGGACTATGGCCTCAATGGTGTAGACGGCCTTAAGCAGAGGGATGCGGTATTTCTCAGTGAGGAGAAGGTGAATGGAAGAGTTTTCCAAATCTTCCTCCAGAAGTGCGGGGCAAAGCTCATAGGCCAAACGCCTGAACTCGTAAGCTATGGGGACTTCATCCACGTAACTGAGCCTTTCAATCTCAATGATTGGTGCTCCGGGGGCAATTTCCAGGCGGGAGGCCGTTAACTCATCAGCGGGGCGTTTCACAGCCTTGAGGAGCCGAACTTTTGTTTTATGTCCAGCCCTTTTCGCCTCCTCCCAGAAATCGCTTAACCGGAAAGAAATCTCATCAAACCTGGGGGAAGCCACAAAGGTCCCTTTACCCTGTTCTCTATAGAGAATGCCTTCTTTCACCAGTAAGCGGATTGCCCTTTCAACGGTTCCGCGGCTAACGCTAAATTCCTGGGCTAATTCTGATTCGGAAGGGATGCGCTGGGAAGCTCCGTACTCTCCTGAGGCAATGCGCCGGCGAATTTCTTCCTTTATTCGGTAATACTTTGGGATGAAGCTTTCGTCCATGGGCATTGCTCAGTCGTTTACTTGCCTAAACAAGTATACATCAGATTTCAAAATCTGTCAAACGAGCGTTTAGGTTTGGGGCCAATTCTGTCAATAATGCTGCGCTAACCCCTTGCCAGCACATTAATTGGGAAAGTAAAAGAGGCTAAAGGCCTCCCCGGATGTCCAGGGAGCTCAAACCTCCAAAAGGGAACAATAACCTAACCCTTACACCCCACCCACGAGTGGGACCCAAAACCCTGGCAAACCCAAAAGCCCACGAGGGTGGGAAAAAATCGGGGGGTGGAAGGGGGCGAAAACCCCCATCCCAGGGGACTTTGGGGGTGCACCCTAAAACCTTAAAGAAGAAGCGACCAACCCCTTTAAATCAAAATCTTGCTCAAAAAAACCCTGGTCCTTTCTTCCCGAGGATTGTTGAAAATTTGCTCCACTGTGCCCTCTTCTACTATTTTGCCCAAATCCATAAACACAATCCTGTCCGCAGCTGCCTTAACGAAGCCCATTTCGTGGGAGACCACTACCATTGTCATGCCTTCCCGGGCCAGCTGGAGCATAACATCCAGCACCTCTTTGATCATTTCGGGGTCAAGAGCTGAAGTGGGCTCGTCAAAGAGCATGATTTTGGGCTGCATGGCCAAAGCCCTGGCGATGGCCACCCGCTGCTGTTGCCCTCCCGAAAGCTGTGCAGGATAAGCATGAGCTTTGTCGGGTATACCAACCTTTTCCAGAAGCTCCATAGCTATCCTTTCGGCTTCTTGACGGGAGCGTTTCCTGACCACTATCTGAGCCAGAGTTATGTTCTCCAAGGCTGTAAGGTGAGGAAAAAGGTTGAATTGCTGGAAAACCATCCCCACTTCAGCCCGAACTTTGTTTATATTGGTTTTCTCGTGCGTAACGGGTATACCGTCCACGATAATTGTGCCACGGTCCGGCTTCTCCAGATAATTTATGCACCTAAGCAGAGTGGATTTGCCAGCCCCGCTCGGCCCTATTATCACCACCACTTCTCCTCTTTTAACGGATAAACTCACATCATCCAGCGCCACCACATGCCCGAAGCGCTTGTAGAGGTGCTCAATTCTTATAATTTCATCGCTCATCTCTCCCTCCCACTACTTGACTTCAAACTCCACCCTTTTCTCCATAATCCGCACAAGCCTGGAGAAGAAAAGCGTGAGGAAAAGGTAAATCAGAGCCACCATGGTCCAGGTTTCCAGACTCTCAAAAGTGCGGGCCATATACTCTCTTCCCCTTCTGGTAAGGTCTGAAACAGCCAGAACCGAGACCAGAGATGAATCTTTGAGCAAAGCCACAAACTCGTTGCCCACCGGGGGGAGAATGACTCTGAAAGCCTGGGGCAGGATTACATAGCGCATAGCCTGGAAATAACTCATCCCAAGAGAGCGAGCGGCTTCCATCTGACCCTTAGGGATGGATTCAATTCCTGCCCGGAAAATTTCGCTCATGTAAGCTCCATAGCAAATGGACAAACCCATTACGGCAGCCATAAAGGGGGAGAGCTTAAGGTCAATTAACCACTGACCCATCCCGGCCAGAATTGAAATCCCTTTAAGCTTGTGCCCCAATACGTCAAAAAGCTGGGGCAGGGCGAACCAGATGTAGAGAAGCTGGACCATGAGGGGTATTCCTCTTATGACTTCCACATAAAGGGTAGCTATGCTGTTGATGAGAGGGTTTTTAGAGAGCCTCCCCAACCCCCCTATGAGTCCAATAAGAAGGATAAGGCTGAAAGAAGTCACAGTCAGACCCAAAGTTACTGCTACTCCATCCATAAGGAACCGCAATATGCGGCCGAAAGGCTGAGGCCTGAACTGAGCCAGGGTCAGCACTGTTAATAAAGATATTATGACCAGAACCCACCCCACTTCAAAAGTAATCCGAAGCCTCCTGGCGGGAATTGCTATTGCTCTTTCAGCTTCCGTAGCCATCACCCACCTCCACCAGCCGGAATTTTCCTCCATCGTTTCATCCCCAATCCTATTAACACTGCCACAGGAGCCAAGATGATAGAGATGAACCCCACAGGAACCATCTGGAGAAGGTCAAGGTAATACTTGAAGCCAAGCCTGAGGTCTGGAACGTACCAAGAGAAGAAATAGTTGTAAAGCCAGTAGAAAATTAACACCTGAAGGAGGAGCCAGTAGCCCGTGAAAAAACCGAAACTCACAACCCGCTCAAAAGTCTCAAAAGCTGGCCTTCTCCAGGAGACAATGGCCAATAAAAGCCCAGCTACTACAAATGAAAGAGCTGCATCCAAAAGACGCTCATTGAAAAAGGCCTTTATCTGGGCCTCGGTGTTGAAAGCCGAGAGGGACCAGTTGTGCCCACGGCCGAAGAAAAGGGCGTTGTAAAAAGCAAAGTAAAGAAGAGCGAAAGCCAGGGGAACAAGAAGATCGCGAAGGCGCTTCCGGTAGTTTAAAAGATAAAGGAGCGGGACAAAAGCTAGGAGCAAAGTCAGAGGAAGCCTGAAAAGCCGTTCCTTCCATAACGTGGCCGCTTTTATGGAGGCCGCCCTGGCGCTCACTTCCCGATAGAACTGCTCCAGGGCTCCTTCTTCTCCGCTGGCTAACCTCTCACGGTATTTCGACAGTATATCTCCAGCAAATGGAGAAGAACCCAGTGCTCGAGCATAGGAATCGTAGAACCCAGCCAGTTGAAGGGCTGCGTTCAGGCTCTTACGCCCTTTGACCTCGGCCGATGCTTCTATAAGCTCCATGAGGGGACGGCCCTGAGAGTGAACTGGATAGGGGATGCCCAGAAGAGCCGCTATGGTAGGAGCAATATCAGCCTGGGTCTGTTCGGAGTAAAGGCCCTTCCTCACTGCTTTCCCCTTGATGACCAAAGGGACTTTGATGACCTCGTTTTCCCATCCGCCGTGCCCACCCCTGTCAATGTGGCCGTGATCCGAGGTGATTAAGAGCACATCTTTATCGGGGTCAAGCTTCTGAACAAGTTTCCCGATAAATCCGTCCACCCGAAGGGCTTCATCCAGGAATTCCCTGCTTACTCCCCCATAGTTATGACCCATGGCATCGGTACCTACGAAATGGATGAAGATCAGACCAGAACTGTATTTATCCAGGGCTTCCGAAGCTAAGCGATAGGTTTCCTCGTCAACCCTGGCCCACTCTTCAGGGGGTGCTTCCTCCGGAGGTTCCTCCACGATTAAGGCCTCGGTAAGGTAAGGGCCGAAAAGTTTCTTCCATCCCGGGGAACCTACTGCTACCGAGGGCAGGCCTGAATCTTTAGTTACCTTGAAGAGGTTATCAGCCTGGACCGGGCCTTTATACCAGTTTGTGGTGACTCCGCTGATTTCCTGCCAGGTCCCGGAAGCCAACACCGTCCAGGCAGGGTAAGAAAGGGAAGGCTGACCAGTTCTAACTACCAGGTCCGCCCCTTCCTTCCGAAGTTCGTTGAGGTTTGGAAGCTTGCGGGAGACGTCCAGGCGCAAACCATCTACGATTATTAAGATTGCTCTAAGGGCGAGGGGCTCGGAACTATTTCCTCTGGGAAGCGGGGCCAGGTACTGGCTCCTGTATTCCACTACAGAATCCCAACCGATAAGGGCAAGTTTTTGAGAAAAATAGCCAGCACCGGCCAGAATCAAAAGGATCAAAGCCAAAAGTAAAATCTTAACTATGCGGGCCATGACAAACTCCTCCTGAGAGGTTTGAAAAAAATTTTACCATACCTGGAGTATTTGGGCAATCAAAATGCTCACTTACGTAAACACGTCAGGGCGAATGCTGGAACTTCGAGCCAGATGATTAATGTTACTGGAATCCGACAGGCTGGATGGTAGCTTAAAAGGATCGCAAATCTCCTCCTGCAGCTGCCTTAAAGCCTCCAGCGGTGGACAGAGGCTGAAATTTCCCCTTCGCCCTGGTAACGAGAAGCCAGAGACGATTCAAGGGAAAGGGCGCGGGAATTTGACTTGTAGCTGCCAAGTGATTAAAATTTCCCTACAAATAGGGGGGAAAATGGCGGGAAAAAGAAAGAGAGGCTTAGTAACCGTTTTTGATAATTGGTGCAAAGGCTGTGGCCTGTGTATTGCTTTTTGCCCCACAAAGGTTTTTGACCTGAATGGAGAAGGCCACCCTATAGTAGCTCGCCCGCAGGATTGTGTGGCTTGCAGATGGTGTGAGTGGCACTGCCCTGATTTCGCCATAGTGGTCACGGAAATCACAGGGGAAAACAAAGATGCTTAAATTAATGCAAGGAAATGAAGCTGTTGCCTACGGGGCCATTACAGCCGGATGCCGCTTTTACGCTGGTTACCCCATAACTCCTTCTTCTGAAATTGCCCACGTCCTGGCGCGGGAGCTCCCCAAGGTCGGAGGGAAGTTCATCCAGATGGAAGACGAAATTGCAAGCTTAGGGGCTGTTCTGGGAGCCTCTGTGGGGGGAGTTAAGGCTATGACGGCTACCTCGGGCCCCGGGTTCTCGCTCATGCAGGAGCACATTGGCTACGCAGCCATGGCCGAAATACCCTGCGTCGTGGTCAACGTCCAGAGGCTCGGGCCCAGCACAGGCCAGCCCACAAGCCCCGCCCAGGGAGATGTCATGCAAGCTCGCTGGGGAACCCATGGCGATCACCCCATAATAGTCCTCTGCCCCTCTTCGGTGAAAGAGACCTTTGACCTTACTATCAAAGCCTTCAATTTCGCCGAAAAATACCGGACCCCAGTTATCCTCCTTATGGATGAGGTAGTGGGCCATATGAGGGAACCAATAGAATACCCCCCAGACCGGCCTCCGGAGATAGTGGAACGTGTCCAGGCTTCCATGCCCCCTGAATGGTATTATCCCTACGATGAGGAGCTCGGAGATGTGCCTCCCATGGTTCCCTTCGGCATGGGCTACAGGTATAACATTACCGGCCTTCACCACGATCGCTCAGGATTCCCTACCCTTCGTCCTGATGAAATAAGGAGCTGGGTTGATAGGGTTTTCCGCAAGATTGAAGCCAATAAGGCCGATATAACTCTATACGAGGAAGAGGGAACCGATTCCAGGATTCTGGTAATAGCCTATGGAGCTACTGCCAGGGCGGCGCGCCACGCTATTAAAATGGCCAGAAGCCGCCGCTATAAAATCGGTTTCCTTAAGCTTTTGACTCTCTGGCCTTTCCCCGAAGAAGTGGTGGAAAGAGCCGCCCGTAACGCGGCAAGAGTTATTGTTCCGGAGATGAACATGGGCCAATTGGTTCTGGAAGTGGAAAGGGTGGTGGGAAGGCGAAAGGTTCAGAGGGTCAATAAAGTGGATGGAACTATGATAACTCCTGCGGAAATTCTAAGGGCTATTGAAGGGGGTTAAAAATGAACCGACAGGATGCTTGGGCTCTCCTTACGGAATTTACCAGAAACCCCAACCTTATAAAGCACGCTCTGGCCGTGGAAGCAGCCATGAGAGCATACGCTCGTAAGTTCGGGGAGGACGAAGAAAAGTGGGGTATAGTGGGGTTAATCCACGATTTTGACTACGAACAGCACCCAACTTTAGAGGAACATCCATTCGCCGGAGCCAGAATTCTAGAAGAGAGAGGATGGCCCGAAGAGATCGTTAAAGCGGTGCTCTCTCACGCCGACCACACCGGAGTTAAAAGGGATTCTCTAATGGAAAAAGCGCTTTTCGCTGTAGACGAGCTCACAGGCCTCATCGTGGCTGTGGCTCTGGTCAGGCCCACCAAGAGCATTTTAGATGTAACGGTGGAATCGGTTAAGAAAAAGTGGAAGGAAAAATCCTTCGCCGCAGGAGTGAAACGAGAGGATATTGAGCGGGGTGCTCAAGAGCTTGGGGTGCCTCTGGATGAACACATTGCTATAGTTCTGGAGGCCATGAAGGGGATTGCTTCAGAATTGGGCCTCGCTGGAAGGTAACGCATGGGTTGTCTGTATGGTAAATTAATGGCCGGGGGGTTCTTCTTCCTGGCCGTGTTGTTTTATTTCTTAAGGGAAAGTAAGTGGAAAGCCTATCTTTACCCGGTTGCCATCTCTTTCGCATCTGTTGGCCTGGCAATATCTTCCCTTTACGGCAATCTACCGCAAATCTTAGGGGCTTCGCTCTCCCTAGCTATCATCTTAGGTAAAAGGGAAGGTTTCGGTTTCCAGTCACTGGCTCTGGCCGGAGCTACCGTCCTTTTCTTTTTTTCTCCTGGCCCGGTGTATTTCCTCAGCGCCTGGCTCCTGGTGGATTTATTTCTCCTCGTAGGGTGGGGAAGCTCCAGAAGCTTTCCCGGACACTTTTTCTCCCAAGGGCTGGGAATTTTGGCCTTTGTGGGCTGGGAGCAGACGGGGTTTCAGCCGCTGCTTCTCCTCTCAGCTTCCGCCAGAGCGGGTTTTTTCCCCTGGCCCCGCTCCTCGTTTGGATCCCGCTTCTCTTTCCTTCCAATGGTCATGGCCTTTTACCTTCTTAAAGCCGCAAGTTCTCCTGAGGGGCTGTGGTTTTGGATGTTCGCTCTCTGGTTCGCTCTGGGAAATGGCTTTGAGCTTGCGGGGAAGGAAAGTTTCCCTCAGGCACTGTGGGGGGTTACCATTTCCCTGGTTTTGTTCAGGGAGTGGGGAATTGTGCTCGTGCTGGTGGCCTTTATCCTGGCTGCCTTGAAGGAAAGCCTTATAGCGCTCTGGAACAGGGGCACCGGTTTATTTCAGTGGCTGGAGAAAGGGCTGCGAAGTGCCGGTGAATTCATTGAAGGAGAAGGTGGGTGGCTATGGATAGGCCTGGGCTTTGCAATCCTGTTCAGGGGACTGGGCTCGGAATGGAGTGGGGTCCAACAGAGGTTTTTCTGGCGTGAGCTTTTTCCCGAAGGTTTCGGCCTTATGAGTGCTTCCTTGTACATTCTCGTGACCGAGTCCGAGCTTTCTTTGCTCTTCGCTCTCTTGGCTCAATATATTGCAATGGCCTTCTACAAGACTTCCCCCTTTTCCGATAATTGGCTTATAGCGGCAAGGGTGCTTCTCGGCGCAATGGTCTGCTTTATCCTCTATTTCTCCCGCTGGGGAGCACGCTGGATTCATCCTCCGGATGGCTCAGGCCGCTCCCGGAAGGAGGGAAGCTGGTGGCTGTTACGTGTAGCCCTGGGGGTGGGAGGTGGCTTCCTGGCCTTTGCAACCGTTAGACGCTATGCTTTTCTTTCCCCTGTTCCTGAAGAGAGGCTTGTTTCGTTCTGGGTAACCCTAATGGGTTTTCTGGGAGCATTGGCTCCGGGCTTTGTTCTCCAGAAGGCAGCGGGAGTTCTGACTTTCATCAACGGGCTTGAGCTCGCAGGGCTTGTCCCCAGGCCTGCCGTGTGGTTCCTTCACCTTCTGGTGGCGATGGTTGCCTCTTTCCTGTCAGCATACGAAAAGGCAAAGAGCAGATGAGAGAGCTATTGATTTTCCTGGCCCCTTTCGGCGCCGCCGCCGTGATTTACCTTCTGCCCCAGCGAAGGTTCAGTTTCTGGCTCGCTTCCGGGGCAAGTTTAGCTATGGCTTTCCTGGATAGCGGGGAATTTTCCTGGATTTGGGGCACGTTTGCCTTCGCTTTCCTTCTGGGATGGTTTGTAGAGGCTCCGCCTCTTACCTCTTTCTGGGCAATGTTGAGCCTTGGGCTGGCAAGGGGTTCGTTCCTTTTCCCTCAGTCTCCTTTTGAGGCTTTAATTCTGAGCTCATCCTTGCTCCTTATCTTGCCAGCCCTGTGGACAGGACAAAGCCTGGATTTCTCCGGAATATCGGTTTTCCTTCTGTTGGCCCTTGGGCCTTTCTTGACTTCCAGCCTTCCAGGGGAATGGAGAGCTGCTTTGGTTTTAGCCTCTCTCATGGGAGCTTTCCCCTTTCACCTCTGGGTCCGAAGTGCCATGAGGGATGGACCGTCTCCAGGAGCTTTGCTTCTGGTCG
The DNA here is from genome assembly GCA_025062375.1 of Anaerolineae bacterium. Classification (NCBI taxonomy): domain Bacteria; kingdom Bacillati; phylum Chloroflexota; class Anaerolineae; species Anaerolineae bacterium. The sequence continues at coordinate 92,617 of JANXAG010000005.1, forward strand.
CAGGTTTCAGAGCCATCATCCTTCTCTGGTTGGGTAAGGAAGAAGTGGAAATATCCTGGGCAGTTTTCCAGGATATTCTAAAATGGCTGGGGATAATTTCAATTTTGTGGGGTGGCCTTCAAGCGTTGATGGCTAAAGAGTGGGGGGAAATAGGCGCTTATGTTGCTACGGTTGAGGCTGGGGTGATGTTGTTGCTCGCGGTCAAGGCGGGATTTGAAGTTTCAATAGTTTATTCTATCCTGGCAGGGCTGGCTCTCCTGACCTTCGGAGCAGGTTCATGGGGGGTAAAGCGGTTCATGGAGGAAGGCCGCACTGTGACCCCCGCAGTTTTTCTCCTGGTGGCTGGCCTGCTGGCTACGGCGGGTCTTCCTCTGACGCCAGGCTACCCAGCCACGGCTCTGGCTTTGAATTACCTTGGAGGGAAGGAAGGCCTCTTGATTCTGGCAGGCAAGTTCGGGATAATGGCTGGGGGGATGAGACTTCTCCAGCCTCTTGCGCCAGCCCTTCGCCCCGATCCGTCTCTCAGGTCATCCAGAGCTGTCGTTCTGCTCATCACCGCCATTCTTTTCTTTGCCCTTAACTTTGCCCTTTAGGTTTCGCCAGAGGCATGGGTCGCGGTGGATTTTTCGCTTCTTCGAGCAGCGAGGTGGGCGTAAGATGAGCGTTTGGGTGCGATGGAAAGCCTGGGGGCACACCCGAATCCCCCGGGACGGAGCTTGCACCACTTTCATGAGCTTAACCGTGGTTCTCTACGGTTTAGGGCCCCCTTAGTTCACAGGTGGAGAGAATTTTGCACCTTCACCCCCTGAAACCCTGTAATTTTGACTTTTGTTCAAAGCCGGGTATATAATTCCCCTTGTGCCGAAAGGAGGGACAAAATTGTATGAAGGAACACCATGCAGGATTACGCCGTGAGGTAACAATCTGGGGCTCTTTTACATGGGGTTACGCCGATGTAGGGGCCGATGTCTACGTAGCTCTGGGTCTGGTTATGGCCGCCGCCCAGGGGGCTACCCCCCTTGCCTTCCTCATTGCTGGCATAGTTTACATCATGGTGGGCCTCCTTTACAGCGAATTAGCCGGAGCCTACCCCATCGCCGGAGGAGGGCAGTATTTTACCCTGCGTGGGCTTGGAGATTTCTGGGGGCTGATAGCTGGAGCGGCTCTCATGCTGGATTACACTGTGGATGTGGCCCTTTTCTCCATAGCTTCAGCTGGCTACATTAACTTTTTCTTCCCCCAGGTACGAGAGTTCGCGGTAGACCTGGGCCCTTTCCAGAACGTTAACCTCATCTGGATGGCTGAAACCCTATTTCTCATTTTCATCCTGACCCTCCTCAACATAAGGGGCATCAAGGAGTCCTCCCTTCTCAACGAGACTCTGGGTGCTCTGGACATGATTATGGAAACCAGCATTATCCTCATAGGGTTCGCCTTTGCCTGGAGGCCAGAGCTTTTCCTCCACCAGTGGCAGACGGAATTTCCATCGCTGGAAAAGCTCCTCTATGGTGTGTCCATAGCTGTAATTTCTTACGTGGGGCTTGAGTCAGTCTCCCAGGCCGCCGAAGAAACCATACGCCCAGCAACGGTTATCCCTCGCAGCTCCCTCGCTCTGATAATCATAGTGCTTATGTTCGCCCTGGCTTTCCCCACAGTCTCCCTGGGAATCCTTCCCTGGCATGAGATAGCAGCCCGCGAGGGTGATCCTGTAGCTCGGCTGGCCAGCGAATTGCCCTTCGTGGGCTTTCTGGCAGGACCAGCAGCAGCCATTCTGGCAGCTACTATCGTGCTCATATCCGCTAACACCGGAATAATGGGTGCAAGCCGCCTGGCCTACAGCATGGCAGAGTTTGGCCTTATAGGAGAACAACTCTCGGTTGTGCACCCCCGTTACCACACTCCGGTCCGCGCTATAGTGCTCTTTTCAGGAGTGGCTGCTCTACAAGCCGTTTTCGCCTTTTTCAGCGGCCGTAAGGCTATGGAAACCATGGCCAATATGTATGCTTTCGGAGCGATGCTGGCCTATTTCCTGGCCTCCATAGCTTTCGTTGCCCTCCGCATAAAAGAGCCCTATACCCCACGCCCATACAAGGTGCCTTTAAACATAAAGTTCAAGAACGCCGAGATAGCAATCCCTGGCTTCCTGGCGATTATCGGCTCAGGAGGGATGCTCCTTATAGTCATGTGGACCCATGCCCTTGCCAGAATCGTGGGACCCTTATGGGTTTTGGCCTGGTTTATCTACTATGTCTGGCACCGGAAGAAAAACGGGCAGCCTATATTCCAGAGTTTACCCAGGGATTGGGAAACCCATCACATCCGGCTCCTGGAGGAGAGCAAAGAGTGGGAACTTCTGGAAAAGTTTAAGCTGGAAATTGCCAGATACAAAGAAGGCCGGCTCTATGGTTAAGTTAAGGCTTGCCTCTGGCTTTATCATAATGCTCTTAGGGGTAATCATTATCGTGCGCAGCATCCTGGTGATCGTGGAAAGAAACGTAGGGCTCAGTGCTCTGTGGCAACCCCTCATCCTCGGAGCCCTCATGATTGCGTTTGGAATTCACCGATGGCGCCACTGGCGAGCTAAGGGATAAAGACTGGAGGCGAAAGTCATGGGTCATCCTCTCGGAGTTGCCTTCGCAGTTCTGTTCTTAGTCCTCCTGGTAGGAACCTTAACCTGGATGCTTAAAGTGCCAAAACCTGTTCCCCCGGAAGTGGCCAGAGTTATCTACTCCGTAGAAGCCGCTCGGCGGATACTGGTCCCCATAATTGAAGGAGTATACTCGGAAAGAGCAGTAGAATTGGCCTGTCGGCTCGGGGAGAGGCAAAATGCCCACCTGATCCTCCTTCACGTTATTGAAGTTCCATTCACTGTCCCCCTGGATACGCCATTGCCTGAACTGGAAGAGAGGGGGAGAAGAGCTCTGGAAACCGCCCGTTTTATAGCCGTTCAGCACGGTTTCAAGCCCGAGCTTCACCTTATCCGCCATCGCTCCGCTTCGGAGGGGATTCTCAGCATGGCCAGGCAGAGCCGGGCAGACCAGATAGTCATGGGCATAGGGCTCAAGAAAACCTCGTATGGCGAAGGCATAGGACGGACAGTCCGGGAAGTTCTGCGGCGTGCTAACTGTGAGGTCATAATTTCCAAAATTCCGGTGAAGGGGTGAAATGATGATAAAGGTAAGAGCTAAACTTATGTATCCTCCCGAACTGGTAGATGAGCCCGTTTTGTGGCAGCTTATCCGGACATTCAATTTCGTGGTGAACATTCGCAAAGCGGAAGTCAAACCTGGTTCAGCCTGGCTTGAAGTGGATCTGGAGGGAAAAGAAGAAGAGGTAAAAAGGGGCGTTGACTGGCTCAGAACCAGAGGCATTAACGTGGAGATTATAGAGGAGGGAGCAAGATGAAAATCATAATCGTGGGCTGCGGGAGACTTGGGGCTCACCTTGCCCTTTCCCTCAGTCAGGAAGGGCATTCCGTTACCGTGGTGGATACCGATAGGGAGGCTCTAAGTTCTTTAGGGCCCGACTTTCAGGGTGAAATTGTCGTGGGGAAAGGGATTGATGAAGACGTGCTGCGCCGAGCAGGTATTGAGGAGGCAGATGTCTTCATCGCAGCCACGGGTTACGAAAACACCAACATAATGGCCTCTTATGTGGCATCGGAAATCTTCGGGGTTAAGAACGTCATAACCCGTCTGGATGACCCCAAAAAAGCCGAAATTTTCCAGAGCTTCGGCCTCAACGTCATTTCTCCCGTAACGCTGGCCGCTGAAGCCATAAGAAAATGTGTGGAGGGGATCCAATGTACATTATTATCGTCGGCGGAGGAAAAGTAGGCTATTACCTAAGCAAAACCCTTCTAGGAAGCGGACACGAAGTCCTGCTGGTAGAGAAAAATCCCCAGAGGGCCACATTCCTCACAGATGAATTGGGAGCTGACCATGTCTGGCTTGGGGATGGGTGCGATTCCCGCACCTTTGAGCGAATTGGCCTCAACAGGGCGGATGCGGTAATAGCGGTAACAGGAGATGACGAAGATAACTTTGTGATATGCCTTCTGGCCAAGAAGAAGTTCGGCGTCCCCCGCACTATAGCTCGCATCAACAACCCCCGCAACGCTAAAATCTTCACCCGTCTGGGAGTCGACGCCACTGTTTCGACCACTGAAATTATAGAAGCACAAATTGAGCGAGCCCTCCCAATCCCATCCCTGGTCCATCTCCTGGCCCTTAAAAGGGGTGGGGTGGAACTGGTGGAAGGTAAAGTGGCTCCCGGTTCCCCGGCCGATGGTCAGCGTATCCGTGATTTAGGCATCCCCGATGACGCCCTTATTGTGATGCTGGTGAGGGATGACCAGACCGTAGTTCCCTACGGTGATACGGTCCTGAAAGCAGGGGATGAGATCCTGGCAGTAACTTCTTCCCAGAGTAAAGAGGTGCTAAAGCACATCATCCTCGGCATATAAAGGAGGAAGATTTGGGAACCCTTTACGTAGTAGGGACACCAATTGGGAACCTGGAGGACATAACTCTGAGGGCGCTGCGGATACTGGGGGAGGTAAGCCTTATCGCCGCTGAAGATACCAGAAGAGCGCGGAAGCTTCTGGAACATTACGGGATAAAGAAGCCGGTGGTGAGCTACCATGAGTACAGCGGCAAAGGCCGGATCAGAGAACTCATCAAAGCTTTGCAAAAAGGCGATGTGGCCCTTATCTCCGATGCAGGGATGCCAGGCCTCTCAGATCCGGGTTACTCCCTCATAAAAGAAGCTATCGAAGAAGGGATAAACGTGGTGCCAGTGCCTGGCCCTTCAGCTCTGGTGACAGCCCTGGTGGTTTCGGGGCTTCCAACCCACTCTTTCATCTACCTGGGCTTTCTACCCCGAACCCCTTCCAAACGAAAGGACATCCTGGAGTGGGCCAGCCGTCAGCCCCACACCATCGTCCTTTTTGAAGCCCCCCACCGTCTGATAGAATGCCTGGAGGAACTTCTGGAGTTTTTTGGGAATCGCCCTGTAGCTGTGGCCAGGGAGCTCACCAAACTTCACGAGGAAATATGGCGCGGCACGCTCCAGGAGGCCCTGGAATATTTCCAGGCCAACCCACCCATCGGTGAGTGCACTCTGGTGATCGGCGGAGCGGAAGAGGAACGGTGGGATGAGGAAACAATTATGGAAAGCTTGAAAAATCTCCTGCAAGAAGGCCTTTCAGTGAAGGAAGCCTCCAAACAGCTGGCGGAGCTTTCAGGCTGGCCCCGGAGCGATTTATACCGTATGGCTTTAAAGATCAAAGCCTCGGAAACTAAACAGTGAAGCCATCTGGAGGGTAAGAAATGTTTCTTCTGGATAGCCCATCGGCCTGGAGCCAGTGGGACCAGGCCAATATGCTGGAGCAGATTTTCGGACTTCCTGAGCAGTGTCGGAAAGCATGGGAGGACGCCCAGAGGCAAAGCCTTCCCGCAGATTATAGGGGTGCCAAAAGCGTCCTCATCCTGGGAATGGGCGGCTCAGCCATAGGGGGAGACCTGGTAGCTGCCCTAGCCAGATACGAATCGCCCTGCCCGATTGTTGTATGCCGGGATTACCGCATCCCCTCGTGGGCTGGACCTGAAACTCTGGTGATAGCTTCAAGCTATTCCGGAAACACAGAAGAAACCCTTGCGGCTTTTGATCAGGCCTTAGAGGCAAGGGCACGCTGTGTGGCTGTCACCACCGGTGGTAAACTCGCTTCTCTGGCCCAGGAAAGAGGTGTCCCTCTCTGGCCCATAACCTACATCGGACAGCCCCGGTCAGCCATTGGTTACTCCGTGCTCTACCTCTTACGGATTCTGGAAGAAGCCGGCCTTATGGGAAACAAGACGGAAGAGGTGGAGAAAGCCATCCGCCTTATGGAAAACCTCAGGGAAAGGATAAAGCCAGAGGTTCCAACGGACAGCAACCCGGCCAAGAAGCTGGCTCTGGACCTTTACGGGGCGATCCCTGTTATCTACGGTCCTGGATTTCTCGCCGCAGTGGCAAGGAGGTGGAAAGGCCAGTTCAACGAGAACTCTAAAAATTGGTCCTTCTATGAAGAACTCCCTGAAGCCCACCACAATGCCGTTGTGGGTTACCCAAATCCTTCCGAAAGCAAGAACAAATTTGTGGTAATCGTTCTGGATTCCTCCCTTGAACATCCCAGGCATGAAGCTCGCCTGAGGATAACGGAAGAAGTGCTGGCCATGGAAGGTATTCCGCAACGTTCGGTCAAAATAGAGGGGAGCACCTTTTTAGAGCAAATTTTCTGGAGCATTCATTTTGGGGATTTTGTAAGCTATTACCTGGCGCTGCTGAACAGAGCTGACCCTTCATCGGTGGAGGTTATAAGTTACATAAAGAGAAGGCTTGCTGGTTAGGGGAGTGAGAGTCCGGTTCTTCAGTCTTTTCCAATGGCTGGCTTTAATAATTCTCCTTCTGATTCCGCAATCTTCCATCGTCCCTCCGGCGAATGTTTTTGATTACCAAATTGAAAGTTACGTTTCGCCTTACCAGTTCAGCTTTGCCATTTGGGAAGCCAGGGCCCTATGGCGTAAAGCAGCCGCGCTCCCCATAGAAGGCTCTTCCAATGAGACTAAGCTGGTGAAAGAGTATTTCTCTCTTCTGGAAGAGATAAGCCGGAAAAAAGACCTTCTAACCCGGCTTTACGCCGGTGAAAGGACGAGGTACTCGGGCCAGGCCATATGGTGGTTTGAAGAGGAACTTAGGGTTTTGAGGCAGCGTCAGGCTTCTTTAAGCCCCAGGGTGGAAAAAATTCTGGAAAAGCAAGTTTCAGAAACCCTTAAGGACGAAGGGCTGACTACTTTAGGCTTTATCTGGCCTCCTCTAAGTTTCCAGTTTGAAAGCCCCCCTCTATACCTTGTCATCGCTCCGCGGGATGCTCTGGTGGTTCGTAAGGGAATTTATCTCCAGCCAGATATGCTTCTGAAAGAGCAAGAGGCTCTGGAAGAAAAAGTGGACAGACTTTTCAATGTTTCCTCCCTCGTGGTGGGCGTGGGAGGGCTATCAAGCTACCCGGCGATGATCTTAGACTACCCTTCCCTCGAGTTCGCCCTCAAAGCCATCGCTCACGAATGGTTCCACCATTACCTGCTCTTCAGGCCTCTTGGCTGGCATTACGGTGATAGCCCTGATATGATGGCTATTAACGAAACAGTAGCCTCTATCGCTGGGGATGAAATAGGGATAAAAACACTGCGGCGCTATTACCCCGAGCTTGCTCCGCCACCCCCGAAGGAAGAAGAAGTAAAGGAGCCCATTGTCTCCGAGTTCCAGCTGCTAATGAGGGAAACGCGCCTCAAGGTTGAGGAACTCCTCAAAGCAGGAGACATAGAAGGGGCTGAAAGGTATATGGAAGAAAGGAGAAAGCTTCTGGTCTCCAAGGGATACTACATCCGGAAGCTGAACCAGGCCTACTTTGCTTTCTTTGGCTCCTATGCGGCCGAACCAGGCCACCCCAACCCGATAGGGGAAAAGCTGAGGCTTCTGAGAAGGAGAACCGGCTCGTTGAGGGAATTTATCCGGCTTGTGGAGGGAATTTCCTCCCCGGAGGGTCTGGAAAGGGTCCTTCAGAAGGTTCAGCAGAGCCAGTAGAAGAAAATAGATACTGCCATTCCTATAAAAGCCCCTACCAGGACTTCAAAGGGCGTGTGCCCCAGAAGTTCCCAGAGGCGTTTCTCACTCAAAGGATGCCCTTGGAAGAGTTCTTCCAAAATCTGGTTTAGAATTCTGGCCTGGATGCTGGCTGCCCTGCGCACTCCAGCCGCATCATACATTACAATGAGAGCAAAGATAAGGCTTATGGCAAAAGCAACGGAGGAAAACCCCTCCCACAGGCCCACCGAAGTCGCCAGAGCTGAAACCAGTGCTGAATGGGAACTGGGCATTCCCCCAGCGCTCACGAGAAGCCTAAAGTTAAGCTTCCCCTTTCGCCACCGCCACAGTAAAAATTTGGAAGTCTGTGCTATACTCCACGCTACAAAAGAAGAAAGTAAAACCTTATCGCCCATCCTCTGGTTCAAAGGGAAGAAGGACCCAATTTCCTTCCCTATCTATCTGGATTTGCCGGACCCTGAGCTCAGCTCTTTCCAGAAGTTCTTCGCAATAGCGGACGAGCCTCATTCCTTCTTCGTAGAGGGCGATGGATTCTTCCAGAGAAAGTCCTCCTTCTTCCAGCTTTCTTACGGTTTCCTCCAGTTTGCGGTAAGCCTCTTCAAAAGTGAGGGGCTCCATAAGCCTATCCTCAGGGAGCAGTTCCGTAGACCATTCCCTCGGCCTGGCGGCGGACCATGGAAAGGTGTCGGGCTGCTTCCGTGTAGCCTTCCCTTTCCAGGTCTCTGCTAAGCTCATCCATCAGGCCCAAAAGCTCTGCATTTACCAGAGAAACATTGTCTTCCAGGATGCGTTTTGTCTCCTCGGGGTAAGAAGCATCCATGAGCTCGTTAACGAGCTTTATCTGAGGTGGGGCCTTACGCCGGATGATTTCCAATGCTTTCTCGGCCAGGGAGGCAAGGTCCTGCAGGGTCTCCATATCGCCCTGGTCCCTGGCCCACTCCATAGAAGCCGCCAGGATTTCCAGGAAAGCCATATTCACATCTTCAGCCCTTTCTTCCAGAGCTTTAAGACGGTCCTCGCTATCCCAGATATCCCGCAGCAAATCCCGAGCTTTGGTTAAAACTCTCCTCACTTCAGCATCTTGCCGGGCTGTTATATCCAGCAATTGATCCCTTAGCTCCCTTAACTTCTGGGCCTCCTCGGACTTGCCCTGAGCTTCTCGCTTGTCAATGCGTTCAGCCAGATCCCGGTAGAACTCGTAATCCAGGATTGGCCTTATCCGGGCCACCGCTCTTTCCAAATCTTCTCCTTTAAGCTCCATAAGCTCACTTATGAGGGCTTCTCTGGCCTCTTCCATTCTCCTGCTGAGGAACTCCTCCACCTCCTTGCGGATGCTCCCCAGCTTATTGACGAGCTCCGGTTCTTTCCTACGGTGAGCTTCGGCGACGAAGCCTGAGAGGATCTGGAAAAACATGGGGTCAATAAGCTGAATATTGGACTCCAGGATCTTACCCCATTCCTCTTTGGGGGAAGCCAACAGAGCCTCTATCAGGCCGAGGCGCATCTCTTCGGCGATGATTTCCTCGTAGGGGATATCCTCGGCCTTGATTATCTCCTCCAGAAAGCTCCTGTAGGTTATGAAGACTTTGGGCTGGAGAAGGTAAGCTTTCCTTTCCTCCTGAGGGAGAGAATTTATGAGCTGATTGGTCAAATTTCCGATCACTTTCTGGCGTTCCAGGTCATTTGCCCCAACCTGCGCTGAAAGGTATACGAGGGCGAGCTCCTTTTCCGGATTGTAGTAGTAGATGGGGACATTGAGGGTTCCTCCTGCTCGGCAGTAAGGGCAAACAGCCACATTAAGCCTTCCCCTTATGAGGAGTTCCCGGAGTTCAGGATTCCTGGAGGCATCCACAATGTTGTGGATCACGGTGGTGAACTTTTGCCCGCATCTGGGGCATGTTACTATTGCTGTTTTATTCATACTTTTCTCCTTTTGAGGTCTTTGGAACATTATACCCCCTAAGGGGTTTTATAGCAACTTTTTCCGCAGCCTGGGTAGGCCTCCCAGCACACCTACTCTTTCGCCGAATGCTCTTACTATTTCCAAGGCCAAAACCCTCCATCCCGAGGATTTGGAAATTTCCCCAAAACCTCAAAAGGTAGCCATCACCCACCCCATGCACCCCACCCACGAGTGGGACCCTAACCGT
>JANXAG010000006.1 GCA_025062375.1 Anaerolineae bacterium
AGGGGGGCGAAAGCCCCCATCCCGGAAGTTTGGGGGTGCCCCCAAAACCACTTGTAACCCACTGCGAACAAAAACATTTGGGAATGCGAAACGGCAATGGTATAATTTCCCCTAAAAGAGGGAGCCCTTTATGGACGTCCATCAGGAAAGGATAGAATCCCTCCTCAAAGCTGCGGCCAGAGCTCGCAAGGAAAATAACCCAAGGCTTGCCGAGCGTTACCTGAGAATTGTCCTGCGTCTGGCTCCGGATCACCCTGGCGCCCTCAAACTCAAAAAACAAATAGAATCCGACAACACCCTTTACTTTTCCAACCTCCTCCTTTTTCTGGCTGGCCTCATCTTTCTGGCCATCCTCTGGATCTTGGCGCCTCCAGCTGGAAACCTAAACTTCCCCAGGGAACTTTCCTCCTCTGAGCCTTCGGGAAGTATGGCCTACGGTATTGCCATGATCGCCCTAGCTGAAGGAAAACTTCAAGAAGCTGCCAAACTTTTGGAAGAAGCCGCCAGAGAAAACCCAGAAATACCAGGCATTGAGGATAAACTTGCTTCCCTCTACTATAGGCTCGGCCTTGAGGCCCTGGAGCAGGGCAATAAAGACCTGGCTGGCCTGTGGTTTCAGAAAGCCTTTACACTCTTCCCGGGATGGAAAGAACCCGCTGTAGCACTGGCAAAACTGACCCCAACCCCCACGCCAACTCCGGTTCCATCCCCAACCCCGATCCCCACTTCCAAAACCCACAAGCGCATTGAGGTGATAATCTCGCAACAAAAGCTTTACGCCTGGGAGGGGAACAGACTCGTTTACAAATTTGTCTGCTCCACCGGAGCCCCAAGTTCTCCCACGAAAACTGGAACCTTCTCCGTAATAAGCAAAATCCCTATGGCCTACTCCTACAGATGGAGGCTCAAAATGCCCTACTGGCTCGGAATTTACAGGGTAGGCGATCTGGAAAACGGGATACATGCTCTACCCATACTTCCCAATGGCCAAACCCTATGGGCTGGTTATCTGGGGAGACCTGTGTCTTTCGGATGCATAGTCCTGGGCACAGAAGAAGCTCGCCTCCTTTACGATTGGGCTGAGATAGGGACACCGGTGGAGATAAAACCGTAGATTTGGGAGGAAAACTATGGAAATGGACCTTCCCCAGCTTGCTCAAATGGTTACCTGGCTTGATGAAGAAAGAAGGCGGGATCGATCCGAGCTAAAACAGCTCCTACAAAGAGTCGAAGCGCTATCTTTGGAAACCCATGGACAGAAGGAAAGCCTTCAGGAACTGGACAAAAAGCTTAACGAATTAAGGGCAGGGCTTGCCAGACTGGGCGAACTGGAAAGCTCTCTGGAAAACACTAAAAAAGAAATCATGCTCCTGATCCAGAACTACGAAGAAGAAAGGCGCAAGGCTTCTATGGAATTGGAGCGCCTCCATCAAGCAGAAAGGGCACGCCTGGCCAGAGCGATTGATGATTTGAGAAAAGAGATGGAACAATTCAGGAAAATTTCTGAAGAAATTAACATCCGTAAAGCAGAGGGTGCCAGGCTCAACGAAATGCTCCTGGCCTTGAGGGATCGCCTAGGCAATCTGGAGAAGGCCCTGGAAAATATGGAACACTCCTTAGCCTATGCCGAAGAGAGAGGCGATTACCTTCTCAAACGCATGGCTCAGGTCCAGCAGGAAAACGCTGGGCTTTTAAAGCGAGCCGGCGAACTGGAAAACCGCCTCGATTACCTTGCGGAACAACTGCATAAATTGAGCAAAAAGCAGGAAGAGATAATCCTTTTTCAGCAAAACCTCCGTCAGGAACAGGAGCGCTGGCTTGAAAGCCAGCAGATAACTGAACAGGAACGTCGTCGTCAAATGGAGGAATGGGCCAAACAGTTCGCTAAATTTGCGGAAAAAATGGCAGAATACTCTTCACTTCTGGATTTATATTCCCAACAATACGAAAAAAACCGCAAAATAGCTGAACAAACCGCTAAACTCCAGGAAAGCGTGGTGGCCACTGAAAGAGAGATTATGGAATTGCTGAGGGTAGCTGAAGAAAGGTTCAGGAAAGAATGGGAATCCTACCGCGAAGACACCGAAAGGCGCTGGAAACAGCAGGAAATGTTTATAGAGGAAAACCGAATCCGCCAGGAGACTAAAAACAGGGACTTCATGGTTAAGATCGAAGCCCTGGAAGAGGCCTTAAAAGGCCTTAGGGAAGAAGTCTCTTCCCTCCGCAGGATCCAGGAGGAAGGCTTGAGCAAAGTGCTATCAGCCTTTCAGGAATTTCTGGCAGCAACCATGGAGGATTGAACAATGTATGTCGTGGGCACGGCCGGCCACGTAGACCACGGAAAATCAACCCTGGTCAAAGCCCTCACTGGCATAGACCCCGACAGGCTTAAGGAAGAGAAGGAACGGGAAATGACCATAGACCTGGGCTTCGCTTGGCTCACGCTCCCCAACGGGGAAAAAGTGGGGATTGTGGACGTTCCGGGACACAAGGATTTCATTGAGAACATGCTGGCTGGTGTAGGAGGGATAGATGCCGCAATCCTGGTCATCGCAGCCGATGAAGGAGTTATGCCTCAAACAAAAGAGCACCTGGCTATACTGGACCTTCTCCAGGTCAAGGCAGGCCTCATAGCCCTGACCAAAATTGACCTGGTAGAAGACAAAGAGTGGCTAGAGCTCGTTCAGGAAGAAATAAGGGAGACAGTTAAAGGGACAGTTTTAGAAAACGCCCCCCTCGTCCCGACTTCCGCTAAAACTGGGGAAGGACTTGATCGGTTGGTTCAGGCCCTTCAGGATGTCCTGACACGAACCCCTCCCAGGATTGACCTCGGAAAGCCGCGTTTGCCCATAGACCGGGTTTTCACCATTGTCGGGTTTGGGACTGTGGTGACCGGAACTCTGGTGGACGGTTGCCTTCAAGTGGGACAAGAGGTTGAAATCCTGCCTCAGGGGTTAAGGGCTAGGATAAGGGGCCTACAATCTTACAAAGAAAAAATTCAGGAAGCACGGCCTGGAAGCAGGGTGGCCGTGAACTTGAGCGGCGTTGATAAAGAACAAATAAAGCGGGGCGATGTCCTCACGATCCCCGGATGGCTTGTTCCAACTTCCCTGGTGGATGTCCACCTCCGCTACCTGGCCGATGCCCCATTTCCTCTGCCTCACAGCGGCGAGGTCAAATTCTTCAGCGGTGCCGCCGAAGTTATAGCCAAAGTCCGGGTTCTGGACAGGGAAAAGGTCGGGCCTGGAGAAGAAGCTTTCGTTCAGCTGGTTCTGGAAAGGCCAGTCCCCCTGGTGAAAGGTGATGGTTTCATAATTCGCTGGCCTTCCCCACCCGTTACAGTGGGAGGAGGTAAGGTTATTGACCCCCACCCAGGGAAGAAACATCGTCGTTTCCGAGCTGAAGTGGTGGAAAAACTCAAAATTTTGGCCAGTGGCACCCCTGAAGAAATTTTCTTAAACACCTTAAGGGCACTGGAGCCGGTTCGCTTTCAGGAAATTCTCCCGCGCCTCGGCCTTGCCCGAGAGGAAGCCCTGGCTATTTTACAAAAACTCATGGAAAAGGGCGAAGTCATTACCCTTAAGCCCGAGATCGCAGGGGAAGAGGGATACATCCTGACGAAATCGGGCTGGGATAAACTCTTTAGCCGTATGGTTTCTTTTCTGGAGGATTACCACAGGCGTTATCCTTTGAGGAAGGGGATGTCTAAAGAAGAGCTGCGAAGCCGGCTTAAAATTCCTTCGGGGATCTTCGGAGAAGCACTGGCCAGGGCATCGGCAGAGGGAAAAATCCGAGAAGAAGAGGGGGTCGTAGCTCTATCATATCATGAGGTGAAATTCGCTCCCGAGCAAAAAGAGGCGGTGGAAAAGCTCCTGGCTCGCTTCAGAACCAGCCCCTATGCTACCCCATCAGTAGCAGAATGCGAAACTGTTCTGGGAAGCGAACTCTTTTCGGCCTTGCTGGAGATGGGAATCCTGGTGAAGGTCAGCCCCGAGGTGGTCTTCCTGGCGGAAACCTACAGGGAAATGGTTAGAAGGGTTATAGAAAGGCTCGAGCGGGAAGGGAAAATAACCGTGGCGCAGGTCCGGGATATGTTTGGAACAAGCCGTAAGTACGCCCTGGCCCTTATGGAGCACCTGGATGAGAGGAAGATAACCAGAAGAGTAGGCGATGAACGAGTGCTCTTGCAGAAGCCAGCAAGAGGTTTATAGGTTTTGCCTTCTTCACCCCCAGGGTTACTTTCCCCCCAAAACTCGCTTCTTCCTGGAAATTCAGCTCCTGACCCTTTATCTTAAGCCTGGGATTGCCGATTGCCCCTATAAGGAAGATAATTTGACGGAAAGGCTTCTTCACCCCTTTTATCCCAAAACCCCCACCGGTGTGATATAGATCTAGCAGGTCTTCAGGGGTGGCCACCATAGTATAGCCAGAAGTTTTATCATCAAAGTTAACCTCTTCCAGCCAGAGGATCCCATCCCGAACTACAAAATGCTCCGTAACTTGCTGACCGAACAGGGAATTCTTCCATGTTAACTGGACAGCCTCGCCTTCTCGGAGAAGAAAGAAAGTTTTCCTGGAAGGACTTTCTAATTCCACCAGGGTGTACCCTGGTAGCGGCAGGAAAAGCAAGAAAGGGGTTAAAAAAAGGGCCTTGCAGAGGCAAGGCAACCTCCACAAGGCCCCCAAAGCTTTTACCATTTATTTGAGAACCCCCTTCTCCTTGAAGAATTTTTCCGCACCAGGATGGAGGTACTTTAGAGCATCAGGAGTGACCTGCCCGAGAGACTTCTCAGGAGTGAGTTTGGCAGCGCCTTTCCACACGGCCGCCAGCTCGTTCAGGTTGGCAAAGATGACGTTAAGGATCTGATACAGCCTGTCGGCGGGGAATGTATCCATAGTCGCCAGCACAGCCGTGATTCCTATGGTCTCCACATCGCTTTCCACGCCCTGGTAAGAACCGGCGGCGAACTTAGTTTTGTGGAAGACGCCGGGGTTAGCAGCCATGATTTTCTCGGCCTCCTCTCCAGCTATGGGCACCAGCACCATCTTCAAGCCAGGGGTGGAAGCCAGGTCAATAATGGCCGAAGTGGGAACAGCCCCGCTCCAGAAGAAGGCATCAATTTTGCCATCCTTCAAAGCGGCTACGGATTCGGAAACCCCGAGCTTTTCCCTGGTGAAGTCCTTATCCCAGTCAATTCCCAGGGCCTTAAGGACGTAACCAGCCTGCTCTTCGGTACCGCTGTTGGGGGCTCCCGTTGAAACCCTCTTACCTTTCAGATCGTAAATGGTCTTTATACCTGTGCCTTCCTTGGTAACAATGTGGAGAGGTTGCTCGTAGAAGCCCATAACGAGCCGAACGGGCTTTTTAGCTCCGAGAGCTTGAATCTTGCCCTCGTTGGCCCAAACCACGTGGTAGTCATAACAGAAGGCCAGACCAGCTTTTCCCGTGGTCAGGAGCAGAAGGTTGTCAATGGCGGCAGTAGTGGACTCAGCCGTGGCCTCAGTATTGGGGACGTGCTTGGTTATGAGGCCTCCTATAGCCCCTCCCAGGGGATACCATACTCCCCCTGTTCCACCAGTGGCAATGCTGAAGGAGAGCTTTTCAGGCTTTTTAGCACATCCAGCCAACGTTGAAAGGAGAAGGGATAGGAAAAGCGCCAGTGCTAACAATTTTACTGTTATGGCTTTCATTTTACCCCCTCCTTAATAGGTTTAAAATTAAAAACGCAAATCCTGCGGCTATGCTTCCCCAGCTCAAGGCTGAATAACCAATGGGATAGACCACTAAGAGCAAAGCTCCTGCTACCAGAACGGCCCTTTCCACAAGGCTCATTCGGGTTTTAAAGTAGCCCACGATCCCAACGCTTATAAAAAGAATAGCCAGCAGGCTATTGAGAGTTG
The DNA here is from genome assembly GCA_025062375.1 of Anaerolineae bacterium. Taxonomy (NCBI): domain Bacteria; kingdom Bacillati; phylum Chloroflexota; class Anaerolineae; species Anaerolineae bacterium. Next base: position 5,902 of record JANXAG010000006.1, read on the forward strand.
CCATCAGAAATGGCTTTGTCTCAGAGTTTATGATTAGCAAATTGAAACCCAAAGGCGTGGCGGAAAAGAGGAAAGGCACCAGAAAGGTGGAAATGCAGTATTTCCAGGATTGAAGCATGGCCTGGAAGGGATTACCACCTGTTATAGCAGCAGCGGCCGAGGGAGAAAGTCCTACCGGAGGGGAAACCTCGGAAAGAACGGCGAAATAAAAAACGAGGATGTGAGCCACGTAATCGGGTATACCAAGTTTAACCAGAGCTGGCGCAACCATTATTATTGTCATTATATAAGTGGCGGTGATGGGCAAGCTGAGCCCGATTATGAGGGAGGTTATGAACGCCAGGAACAGGGCTACAATCTTATTTCCTCCGCTCAGAGCCATAATTAAGCTGGAAATCTTAAGCCCCAATCCCGTCAGGGAAAAGGTTCCTACTATCAGGCCCGCAGCTGCCAGCAGTACAGCTACTGGCACCATATTCTTGCCCCCCTCAATGAGGGCTTCCACTATTCTACGAGGAGTAAGCCATTCATTTCTGTCCCGGCTCAGGAAACTGGTTAGAACTGTGGTTACAATTGCCCAAATGGCTGCTGATTCTGGGGAGCGTCCAAGAGCCAGAAGGACTACCAGCACTATCAGGGACAGAAGATGGTAGCCACGCTTCAGCATAACTTCCTTGAAAGTTATCGGAGGCACCGCAGGAGGAGAAAACCTGTGCTTTCTGGCTTCAAGCTCCACTATGAAGAAGGCGCCAAGGTAATAAAGCAAAGTGGGCATCAAAACCATTACCACCACACTCCAGAAAGAGATCCCCAGAAACTGCATTATGAGGAAAGCAGCAGCTCCCATGAGCGGGGGTGAAATCACCGCCCCGATGCCTCCAGCTGAAATAAGGCCAGCAGCCATATTAGGGGTGTACCCAGCTTCTTTGAGCACTGGCCACATAATAGGAGTCACAGACATTGTGGTGGCCACGCCACTGGCCTGTGGGCCCCCCAGTAAAGCTGTAGTTAAAATTGCACCCCTACCAGCGCTTGATGGCTTGCGCCCCATAAGAGAAATGGCCAGCTCCAGCCAGAATTTCCCGGCACCTGCTATATCCATAAAAACACCATAAACCACAAAAAGGATCACAAAAGAAGCGCTTACAGCTAAGGGGACCCCCAGCACTCCTTCCAGAGTCATATACATGTGGCCCACGATTCGATCGAGGCCGTAACCCTTATGTCCAAGTCCTCCAGGGACATAGTACCCGAATAGATCGTAAAGGAGGAAAAAGATGAGCACAAAGGTGAAAGTATTGCCCACCACGCGACGTGAGAATTCCAGCAGTAAAAGAATGACGATTAACCCCATAGCCACATCCAAAACGTTAGGAATCGTAGAGCGACGGAGGAAAGAATCCAGATCACGCAATGGGTAGTATATAGCCAGAAAGCCCACCAGGGCAAGAGGCAAGTCCACAGCCCACCGCCACTTCTTAGCCTCTTTTGACACTGGATAAGTCAGGGCCACCAAGACCAGAATGAAACCCAGGTGGATTATGCGGAATTTGTAAGTTTCTACAGGCCTGACAGCTCCGTAGAGAGACCAGCCCACAAAAGCAATATAAAATAAACCAGTTATGAAGGGGAAAATTTTCCCTTTCAGACTGGACCATTTAGGCATAGTTAAAATCCATCGTTGGAATTTCGGAGTTCATTTAAGGAAAATGAGGCATGGGGCCTCAGGAACCCTGCCCCATGCCTCGTTGCCGGAAAGGCTCTTTATTTCTTAGCCTGAAGCTTCTGCTTTTCTTCTTCCACCAAGACACGCCGCAGGATTTTCCCTACAGTGCTCTTGGGGAGCTCCTTCCGGAATTCCACTATCGTGGGGACCTTATAACGGGCCAGGTTTTTACGACAGAATTCAATTATTTCCTCTTCAGTGGCCGTCTCCCCTTCCTTGAGGACTATGTAGGCCTTGACGGTCTCGCCCCTGTAAGGATCAGGAATTCCGACTACCGCTGCCTCCTTGACCTTGGGATACTGGTAAAGGACTTCCTCAACCTCTCGCGGGTAGACGTTGTAACCACCAGCGATTATCATGTCTTTCTTGCGGTCCACAATGTAGAAGTAACCATCCTCGTCCATCTTGGCGATATCGCCTGTGAGGAGCCAGCCCTCTTTGAAGACCAATTCTGTTTCTTCGGGCATCTGCCAGTAACCTTTCATCACCTGAGGGCCTTTTATAGCCAGTTCACCTATTTCTCCAGGAGGCAGCTCTCTTGTGCCCGTCTCTAGGTCCACAATACGGGCATCAGTGTCGGGGAAGGGGAGGCCAATGGAACCTGCCTTGTTGAGGCCGTAGATGGGATTACAGTGAGTAACTGGAGAGGTTTCGGTAAGGCCATAACCCTCGCAAAGTTTACCGCCAGTTATCTCTTCAAATTTTTGCTTAACCTCAACAGGAAGAGGCGCAGCACCACTTATACAGGCTTTCACAGAGCGCAGATTGTATTTGGGAGTATCAGGGTGATTGTTGATGGCCACATACATGGTGGGCACCCCTGGGAAGAGGCTGACCTTATACTTATCAATAAGGATGAGCATTTCTTCGATATCGCGGGGGTTGGGCATAAGGATAAGGGTTCCAGCCGAATTTATGCCGAAGTTCATGCAAACGGTCATCCCGTAGGAGTGAAAGAGCGGAAGCGCCGTCAAAGCGATTTCCTGTCCCTCCCGCACGTCAGGAAGCCAGGAGCGAACCTGCAATGTGTTAGCAACCAGGTTATAATGGGTAAGCATAGCGCCCTTAGGAACTCCAGTGGTGCCGCCTGTATAGAGAAGGCAGGCAATATCTTCTTCGGGGTTTATCTCAACAGGAGCAGGGTTGGGGGGATACCTGGCCAGGAGGTCCTGGAACATTATGGTTCCTTCCACCAGCTCTCCCTCAAGGCGGTGCCCTTCCTTCTTTTCAACAGCCAGGGTGAAGAGAAACTTCAGTAAAGGCGGGAAATATTCCTTGATGTTAGTCACTATTATGTGCTTGAGGGGGGTCCTGGGCTTTATATTGCGGATAAGCGGATAGAACTTGGTTAGAGTTACAACTGTTTCCACCTCGGCGTTGTTGAATTGGTATTCCAGTTCTCTTTCCACATATAGTGGGTTTGTAGGGACGACGGTGGCTCCGGCCTTAAGGGCACCATAATAAGCTATAATGAATTGAGGGCAGTTGGGGAGGTGAATTGCTACCTTGGAACCCTTTTTTACCCCCAGAGCCTGAAGAGCAGTGGCAAAACGATCAACAAGTTCTTTAAGCTTCTTATAAGTGATCTGGCTCCCCATGTATCTCTTACCGATCTTTCCCCCAAAGATAAGTGCAGTTCGGTCGGGGTATTTTGCGGCGGTATCATCGAGGAATTTGTATAGGGGGATGAGGGGGTAAGAGATAGTACGAGGAACTCCGGTGTCATAAAACTTAAACCACACCTTTTCCATGGCCTCTCCTCCTTTGGGTTTTTAAGGCCTTTCCGGCAACATCGCCTTTATTTAGGAGTAATTTTACTATAAACTGGCTATTTATGCAAGCCCCACATCTTTGGATGCCTGAACAAATAAGCCAATTTAAATCGTGATAAAGGCGCTCCTGAGAACTCAACAAACCCATCCAGAGGGCCCACAGTGGATCATGCCTTAGTCTATCTTTCATGTTTCATGACCCGGCTGGGCGAGCATCTCCTCCGGCCGATGCCTCTTCCGGGGCTTTGCTCAGGCTCTCGAGGAGAGGGAAAAGTTATACTCTGAAAGCCATCCGGCAGTTGGTAAATCTCTGTCATCTGCTGCTTGTTCTGGAAGGCAAGCGAAGGTTGAAGAGTGAACGGGACGAGTCCTATCTGGTGCTGAAAGAATGGTATAGCCACCCCGGCCGTAATTGGACTTCTTCAATCCAGGGATACCAGAATTTTAAACCAGTGCCCTTTCGCTTTAATAAGGGTCTTAAGGCATGGTAAGCACAGAAGGAGCAGATTTCATATCCCCGCAGGGCAAAAGATTCCCCATATAGGGCCAATTCGACTGGCTGCAGCGCCTTCTGATAGTGGGGTAAGTCCAGCAAGGCAGACATGTGGGCTCCTGGATTTCCCTGGAAGAGGAAGCAGATTCGGCCAGAGGCGAGTTTGAGGCGATCTCAAGGCCCGATTCGGGAATTCTGGCCCCGGGATTTAGCAACGGCTATGCAATGATAGCTCTTTTGATAGCTTGAGCGAAACAACAGATAAAGCCTTGGCCGGGGGGTAAAAAGCTGACCTTTATACAAAGAGAATGAAGAGGCTTTAACCTTCATTGTGTGGATAAGCCAGATAAGATGCTGCACAGGCCTTTTGCTTACCAGCCGAAGGTAAGTCTGGCGATCAAACGGGGCGGGAGTCCTACTTTTTCCATTTTGTCCTGAGTTTTATTAACCGGATAATAAACCCTTCTGAGCTCCACAACACCACTGTTCAAGTCCAGTAAAGCGTAGCTTGCCCTCGGGTCTCCATCTCTAGGCTGGCCTACACTTCCAGGATTTATTATGAACCGAAACTCAGGATCTAAGGAGAACGGCTTGTTTTCCTCCAGAACAATGGTTTCACAAGCCCTCTGGTTAGCTTCGCGTAAGGCAAAGATCACCGGAATATGGCTGTGACCCACAAGACACCAGGGAGTGATAAAATGCTGGAAATTCTCCAGAGCTACCGTAGAGGTCAGGATATACTCCCATATTGGATAACGGGGGCTTCCGTGCACGATGGTGAGTTTATCTTCTAAAATTATCCTTTCGGGGAGACTGTTAAGGTAAGTTACGGACGTAGGGGTTAAAACGCTCTGAGTCCACAAAGTAGCTATTCTGGCATCAGTGTTAAATTCCTCAACCCCAAGCTTGCCAATAGCTGCCCAATCGTGATTGCCGGCCACACATGAGAGAGACGGTAACCCCTTTACACGTTCCACGCATTCATTGGGATCTGGTCCATAACCCACTATGTCTCCGAGGCAGAGCACTGCCTCATAGAGGCCTTCAGCATCTTTAAGGACAGCTTCCAAGGCTTCTAAGTTTGAGTGGACGTCGGATATAACAAGGAAACGCATTATTTCATTACCTCCTACGGAATTATAGACTTAAAGGAGTTTTTGTCAAAAAGCCCGCCCGTATAGTTCATGGGGGCTTTGCCCTCTGGGCTCTCAAAATTCCCCCACCCTTGTGGGCTTTGGGCTTGCCGCGGTTAAGGCCACTCGTGGGCGGGATGTAAGAGGTTATTGATCGCTCCCTTTTGGGGGTTTTCTGGGGGCACATCCCCCAGACCCCCTGCCAGGGGGCAAGCCCCCTGGACCCCCCGATTTCCCCCACCCTCGTGGGCTCAGGGTTCGCCACGGTTCCGGGTCCCACTCGTGGGCGGGATGCAAGAGTTGGCTGATCGCTCCCTTTTTGAAGGTTTCTGAGGGCACATCCCCCAGACCCTCGCCAGGAGCTTTGCCCTTAAACTTCCTTAAAGCACGATTTGCTCTCTAAAGCTCAGGTGTAGATAATTGATAACGAGGGAAGGGGATAGGATGAAACCCTCTATCATCGCAATAGACGGGCCAGCAGCTTCTGGCAAAAGCACTCTGGGCGAGAGGCTCGCCCGAGAGCTTGGTTATGTCTACTTTGATACCGGGGTTATGTACAGGGCAGTGGCCTGGATTGCTCTCAAACGCGGGATACCTGTGGAGGATGAAAAGGCTATTACTGCTCTTGCCCAGGCTATCCAGATCGAAGTTACTCCCCCTACTGTCCATGATGGCAGGCAATATTCAGTTTTCGTGGATGGAGAAGACGTAACCTGGGATATACGAAGGCCCGAGGTGGACAGAGTGGTTTCACCTGTTTCCGCCTATGCCGGGGTAAGAAAAGCCCTTACAGCCCAGCAACGACGCATTGGCCTCAGAGGAAAAATCGTAATGGTGGGAAGGGATATAGGAACTGTAGTTTTACCCGAGGCTGACCTCAAAATTTACCTTGAAGCTTCCCTGGAGGAAAGGGCAAGACGACGCTGGAGAGAGCTCTTAGCTATGGGCAAAAACATTTCTTACGAAGAAGTGTTGGCCATTATGCGCGATAGAGACCGTATAGACAGCACCCGCTGGCTGGCTCCATTGCGCCCGGCTGAAGACGCCGTGGTCATTGATACTACTTACCTAGATATAGAAGAAGTTTTCCAGAAAGTTATGGAAATCATTGGCGATGATTAAGAGGATTTTCCGCCGGATTGCAGTTCCAGTTTTGAGATTCCTTTTCAAGCTTCTGAGCAAAGTTGAAGTGCGGGGAAGGGAGAACGTCCCCAGAGAAGGGCCCATTATCATAGCCATAAACCACCTGGGACACCTGGATGCCCCCCTCGTTGTGGCTTTTACTCCAAGGGAAGTGGAAGGCATAGCCCTGGTTGACCTTTACAGGGTACCTGTAGTAGGACAGCTTCTGCGGCTCTACGGTGTAATTCCGGTGCATCGCGACCAATTTGACCGTAACGTAATAAACCTTTCATTGAAAGTGCTCGCTCAGGGAAAAGCCCTTGCTCTAGCCCCAGAAGCCCGCCGTAGCCCCTCTAAAGCCTTGGAAAAGGCCCGAAATGGGGTAGCATACCTGGCTATGAAAGGGCAGGTTCCAGTGATTCCCGCCGCAATCACAGGAACCGAAGATGCGCCGGAAAAGCTCCTTAAGTTCCAGAGGCCCCGAATTACGTTAACCTTTGGAAGACCCATTACCCCTCCGCCTTTCTCACGAAATAAGGCTGCATTGGAGAGTTTCACGGAAAAAATCATGAGGGAAATAGCAGCTATGCTCCCTCCCCGATACAGAGGCTATTATTCCTGAACAAGGAGGATGCTTATGGCTTTCCCCCTAAGACCACAGGGAAAGACCCTCATCCTTGGCCACCGCGGAGCTAAGGGATACGCCCCGGAAAACACTTTCCCTTCCTTCCAGAAAGCTCTGGAACTGGGAGTAGATATTATCGAGCTGGATGTTCACATAACCAAAGATGGCCGAATAATAGTCTGCCACGATGATTCCCTTGACCGCACCACAGGGCTGCGAAAGCTGATCGGAGAATCTACCTGGGATGAAATCCGGAACCTGGACGCCGGAAAATGGTTCGGGCCCGAATTTGCCGGAGCTAAAATCCCTCTTTTAGAGGAAGTATTGGAATGGGCCAGAGGGAGAATACCGCTCGTAGTGGAAATAAAGCGGGGCTTCGGGGAACGGGAAGATATAGTGGAAAAGACGGTTGAGATAATAAAAGAGTGTAAAATGGAACGCGAGGTAGAATTGATTTCCTTTGACCATCGCTTCGTCAGAAAGGCTAAAGAAATCGCCCCGGAAATACCTGGAGGTATCCTTTACGTGGGAGCACTCATAGACCCCGTCAGAGCAGCCAGAGATGCCCTCGCCGATGCCCTTCACCCCCACTTCGCCTATGTGGATAAAGCATTAATAGAGAAAGCTCATGAAGCCGGCCTTGCGGTGAGTGCGTGGGTGGTAAATGACCCAGAAACAGCGCGCCTTTTAGCCTTGTGGGGAGTGGACTGCATCGGATCTGACTACCCCGATAGGGTTAAGAAGGCTCTGGAAAGCCTTTAGCGTCCGCCCCAGTTCCGCAAGACCAGTGGGAGGAAAATTTTGCGCATTGCCTCACCCGTTATTTGCAAGTTACGCCGGCCCGCCCAGTTATTGACTTCACAGCTTTCCGATACGCACCCATTGCTATCGTGGCAATCCCAACTTTTATCACCCACGTCCACATAGGCATAGAGGTCATACGCCCCGGGCCTATCAACAGCAAACCCAGGTCTCACGTCAAAGTAGACTGTCTTGGATGTTCCGGGCCCAAGGTCTAATTTGGAGAGCCACTCAAAGCAGTATCCTTGATATTTATCCGGACAGGCCTGCAGAAGTCCATCCCAATCTCCTGAACGAGCTGGCGGAGATGAAGGATAGGCTTTGAGATAGAGGGCAAGGCCTACATAGCCACTCTGATTGATGGATCGATCGCCTTGATTGAGCACTGTTACAGTAACCCTCATAGTTCCAGTGAGGGGCACAGCACTCGGTGAAACCTCCAGCTTTTCCACCACCAAATCCACCCCGCCGGTTACGTTCCAATCGCTGGCTACATTGTTCCACGGATCCCACTCAGGCTGAGAAGTGTAAATGGTAACCGTAACCCCGACGCTTTCCGGAGGCGAGGAAGCAACCGATGCTGAAAAGCTAAAGGCAGAGCCCCTTCCTCCCGGTATCGGGCCAACAGTGCGGGTGAAGTAGTTCCCGGAGCCAGACCAGCCAGGGTTGGAACCCGCAATAAGACCATTGCTCAAAGTTATTCCCAAAACGGCACTACCCACTTGAATTCCGCAAACGTTAGTGTAAGCGATGGTATAAGTGAGAGATTCACCCCTGGAAACCAAACTTTTACCATCGCTCACGGAAACTGCAAGGTCGGGCACGAACTCGACAGGGTGCTCAACTTTCATTCCCCGTAAGCCCGGGAAGGTTCCATAGCTTTCCCGAGCTTCTATCCCGTAGAATTCATTGGTGATGGTGTGAACCTGACAGCGGGTAATGGAGGGATCAACCTGAACGACAAAACTCCTCTGGCCTGAAGCCCCCTGTCCGACAACTAACCCAGTCCAGGAAAGGACCCTATCGCTAACGCTGGCCCCTCCGGAGTTCACTAGGATAACCTTGGCAGGAAGCAGATCCGTCACCACCGTGTTCCTGGCAATCCCCCCCGAATTGGTGAAATAGAGGGTGTAAGTTATGAGGTCGCCTGGAAATACGAAGGAGCCGGATGGAGGCACTGAACCCTTACTAACCGAAAGGGCCGGGCATCCTGCTATAGCGTGGGTTATCAACCCAGAGGAGGCCAGCCCGAGACCTTGCCCGGTGGCATAGGCAACGTTGGAAATCGTCCCTGTAGTGCAAGTTATAACCTTAGCAGTAAAGGTTAGCCCAACGGAAGCTCCCACGCCCAAATTACCCAATTCCCAGCGAAGGACCCCACCTGAAAGGCTCGGGGGTGGGCTTCCTCCCACAAATTCCAGCTTAACATCCAGCGGGTCTGTGACTACCACGCTGAGAGCTTGTGCTGCGCCTGTGTTTGTGATGCGGATGGAATAAGTGATCAAATCGCCGGCCTGAACGGTGTTGCCGGCTCCGGGCAGGGAAGCTTTGCTGAGGACAAGATAGGGGGTTGGGGCTGTTACAGTATGAGTTACCGGGTTGCTCCGAAGAGTCTCCAAACACTCAGCCCTAATGTAAGCGTAGTTGGTTATAGTGCCTGAAGCATCTCCCTTTACCCGAGCGGTGAAGGTAACGGAGCCCGAAACCCCAGGCTTGAGGGTTCCTACACTCCAGCTTATCACATCTCCATCCTTTGTCCCTCCTCCAATATACTCAAGCCTTAAATCAATGGGGTCTGTTATCACTACGTTCCCGGCTGGCGATTGGCCTGTGTTAGTGTAGCGGATGGTATAAGTGATGGTGCTGTTGGGAGGGATTGAAGAGCCGGAAGGGGGTGAGGCCTCTTTAGTTATAATCAAAACAGGTGGACCGGCTACAGGATGAGTTATGGAATTAGAGGAAAAAACATCGGACTGCGCAGCTGTGGCGCGAGCTACGTTAGCTATTTCATAGCCTTCCTGAAGCCCGCATTTGACCCTAGCCGTAAGGGTTACAACTCCTGAGGAACCCGGCCCTAAAGGCCCTACCGTCCAGGTGACTGTACCGCCGGAGTGAACACCACCTGGGGCAGTGAGGAAATCCAGCGCGCTTGTATCCAGAGTATCGGTTAAGGCGATGGTAAAGGTATAGTAGCCAGTGTTGGTTACAGCGATGGAATAGGTTATGAGGTCATACCAGCGGACTCGAGAGCCAGGAGGTGGCGTTGAGGACTTAGAGAGGGAAAGAGTCGTGCCTTTCACTCTATAGGAAACCTCGTTGCTGAGCTGGGAGAGAACCGGTTCTACTTCATCAGACACAAAGGCCTGGGAATAGGCAACGTCGGTTATGAGGGTGCCAGCTGGGAGGCCTGGGGTTATACGCGCCGTGAAGCTCAACCATTTAGTTTCACCGGGAGTCACATTGCTTAGGGTCCAGGAAATGACCCCGTCCTTCAGGACTCCCCCACCAAAAGGAACAACGTTGAAAAGATAAGAGAGGTTTACCGGATCAGTTATGTTTAAGGTGGAGAATGTAGTGCGGTAGAGGTTGGAGAAAGCAATGGTGTAGGTAACAGGCTGTCCCCAATAGACGATACTCCCTGGCTCCGGATAGGCGCTCTTGTGGAGAGCGCGAATCCCAGTAATCTGAAGAGTGTATGTGGCAGATACGGGAGCGAATGTGTAAACTCTACCTAAGGCATCGGTGACAGGTGGATGGGCGATCCAGGCAGTATTTGTGATGTATTCCGAAGTGATGCCTTCCCTGATTCGGATGCGGAAGCGGGCAATACCCAACTTACCGTAGCTTTCAGCTCTGACAGTTCTTGTGTAATAGTTGCCACCGGCTGGGCTCCATCCCCAACCCACAAAGCTTGTGTCCGGGGGAAGCTCTTCGGTTATAACCGTTTGGGGCAGATCGACTCCTCCCGTGTTGGAAAAGATCAGGATGTAGTCAAGGATGTCGCCTGGAGAAGCTATACCGAGATAGGAAGTTTTAGTTATGCCGAGCTGGGGATCTGGCACTTCGTAGTAGAACTCAATCCAATCCAGAGACGGTGTAACGGTAATAGCCTGGCCTCTCGTGAGCTCCAATTGATACTGGAGTTTAAGCACCCCCGAAAGGTTCAGATTTATCGAGTTAGTCCCGGTAATAAAACTGCTCCAGCTTGACCAACCGCTCCATCCGCTTTCAGTTTGATGGCGCTCCCTGAACCTCAGCCCGGTATCCTGAGGGACAGAAGCGCTGTACCTTATCTGGGTGACCGTAACGGGCTTTCCTGGCTCAAATGAAATTATGCTGGAAAAGTAAAATCCCCTGGGAGCATAATAAGGTTCACCGGCCCCTGCTTCGTCTATGTTTCCCCTGTAGATGGTGTTTTTCCTCTGAGGTGGGGTCTCAGGCCCGTCTCCGCCTATGACATAAATATAGCTCCGCCAAATTGCGGTAGCGTGGAGGGAACGCTCCTGAGGTAAAATAGGTCCCCCAACCCATGCTCCAATGCCGGAGCCCCAGTCGTAAAGGCGTGTATCGGGGCTATTTTCATCCACCAGAGCCAACTGAACAGTATTAGACACCTGTTGTCCAAGCCCAACCTCTCCACCGGTGAGGAAAATTTCACCCCTTGCCTCAGCGACACCATGGCTGGAAAGGGGCTGAGGCAATCCACCTCCGGCGGAAGTATACCACCCAGTGAGGGTGGGAGTTGGCGGCGTTGATGAAGTAATCACATCCGCAAAGAGCACTTCACTCCTTGAACCATCAAGATTTTCTCCACCGATGACATAGATGGTCCTGCTCAGTTCACCAGTGTAGTAAACAGCGGCAAAGTTCCTGAGAGGCCACGGCAGTTTTTCGCTGGGCTCACAAAACCATTCACTCAGTGAACCGTCGGGATTTATACGAGCTTTACAAACTTCATCGGTTGGTTTGGCGTTGCCTGCACCTGTTCCTAAGTTACCTCCTATCACAAAGATAAACCCTTCTACCGCAATAGCTGAATGGTAATAACGTCCATATTCTTCCTCCAAAGGTGTGGTTTCTACCCATCTGCTTATCTCCCCCGTGGCTCCATTCACAGTGGCCGTGTAAACCTTGCTGGAGATAGAATTATCGTCCCTGATCCCGCCTATGTAATACAAAGTGGCCGTTAATTCGGAGTGAGGGTGAAGGACAAGGGCACCACTGCTCAGACCATCGTGCCCCACTCCTCCACACTCATACCTTCCTTTATTCTGTTTAGGGAGCCATGAGTCTTGAGGAAGAGTAACCCATGGCTGGAGAGAACCATCGGGGTTGATGGTGGTGCTGTAAACCTCGCGGCGACGGCAGCCATTGCTATCATCACCGCCCACCACGAAGATTTTGCCCTGCCAGGCTACTGCACTCAGGCTGCTTAACGCTATGGGTAAACTCTGAGTATCGGTTACCCATCGCCCCCCCTGCCACAGGGGAAGCAACCTTACTCCTCCCTCAGGGGTAAGGGCTGTGAAACGGAAAGAGCCGTCGGCAAAGTCCTCTGTGGAGTCTTCCTTAACCTTGAGAGCGAATGAAAAGGAGGAAATAGGGAGTAAAAACAGTAGAACGAACAATAAAAACATGGCCTCCATGAAGAGGACAAGAAGCCATTTACTCCTGACCATTTACTCCTCCGGGACAATCTACCCCCTCTACCTCCACCGGCAAGGGGGTAGAGGGGGTAGAAATTTTACGGGCACACTAACGGGGTTGAGTTCTTAAGGTAGAGGTTGATGTTTTTAACTTCGTAGGCAGGGGAACTGGATATCTCAATAGTGGGAAGCTGCTGAAGCGGGTTACCACCGAGAGTATCAGTCAAGATATCGTAGCGGAGGCCGTCCCTCTCGAGCCAGGCCGCTATCTGGTAGGTCCCGGGTTCAACGCCTGTGAACTGGAAAGCTCCCGTAGATGAAGCGGTGGTGGTCCTGTAAACCTGGCCATTCTTGTAAAGGACAACAGTAGCTCCAGCACCTGGAAGAGGATATTCTTCTATGTAACAATTCTCGCTTCCGATGTTTTGGACCCGTTCTGCTACACGGCGGTAAATTTGCTCCAACTCTGCAGGGCCAGGGGCCACGAAGAAGTGCGGTTTGGAAGGGTCAGTGTCGGGGGAAGCTATAGGCCTGAGGAGGTCATACTGGAAGTTATCTCCTATGGCGATGGAGAAGACTATAGCTCCTATTCCTCCCCTGTCTGCTGGCTTCTTGCTCTCGTTAGCCTGATTTATGGCATCATCAATAGCGGGCTGGTTGCATGGTGGGCTGGTCTGCCAGCTCTCACCTGCAAAACCGGTCCACTGCCCGTTAATGCGGATGTTGGCAATCCCATCGGAAGCCAGGATTATAACTGGAACGTTAGTCCCGCGGTTTGGTGAGTTAATGAGGATATCGTTGGCTTTCTTAAGCCCACCAGCTATAGGGGTCCCTCCTCTTGCCGAAAGGTTCTGGATTTTTTGCCTGACAAAATTGATGTTGGAAGTGAGGTCAGCCTCCACATGTCCTATGGCATAATATGTGCTTGTGCCTCCACCGCAAAGGAGCTGGTATCGTGATGTGGTGCCATCCAGCGGGAATTTAACCAGGGCTACCCTATCGCCTTTATCTGGCCTGAGGTAGTTGAGGAAAGTCAGGAGGACGTTTTTGGCTGTATCAATCTTTCTTTGCCTGTTAGCTCCGCTGCCCCAGTAATCGTTCATACTGCCGGAAGTATCGATAACCAATACCACATCCACAGGGATATGCTGGGTTGTGGTCACCACCTGAGTGAATTCGTTGAGTCTCAGAGCTTGAATAGCTACAGTCCCCACTATATTCTTGTTGGCCTGTGGCGGAGGAGATCCCTCACCAGATTTTACTGCGCAAACCCCGTACGAAGTGCACCCGGCCAGGTCAGAGGGCTCTGCCCATTCCTCAAAAGTGCCCACTATGACCTTATCGTTTGAACCAAATTGGTTGCAGTTATACGAAGATGGATAACCGCTCCTGCCTCTGCAGTAAGCCTTAATCTTGAACCTGGCAAACCCTACAACCTTGTATTGGGTATTAGCGCCCTGTCCCTGGCTCTGTTCGTAGACGATTAAAGTAACAGAAGAAGGACGTGTTCCGTCTATACGTTTTTGTAACTCTTCTCTTACCCCACTACCCCAGGTGACACCAGTGGTTCCATAGACCCACTCTCCCACGCTCCAGCGGCCACTTCTTGTGGTATCAGCCATGTTCTGGACCAGGGTCTGCTCATCGGGGTTCTGGTCTCTCCATCTTATCCATCCAAAGTTTCCAGGAGCTTGCGGATTACCCGTATCCCATATTATGTAGTCATAACCGAATACCGGAACGCCTCCGGTGCTGTCAAAGACTGAATCGTGAACGGCGATGGGGAAGAGGTTAGAAGCTGAACAAGAGCCACAGATAATGGTGGCTTTAGCGCTAGCTGGTGCTGGCATGCTTTCAAAACCGATAATGCGGGCGAAAAAGGTCCCAGAGTTTCTGGTGGCCTTGACCAGAACACCGTTAGCCTGAGAGGGGGGTGGGTTATTATTAGCGGGGATTAAACCCAATATATTGCCATCCTGATCCAGATAATAGGCCTCTATCCGGTCATTCTGCCAGGAAAGGCCATTGCGCTCAACGTAGTCGCGTACAGCTAAAAGGACGTTCTGATTAGTGACGTTTTGCTGGGTTAATTTATGAGCCCCAGCTATGGCCCCTGCTTCTACTGCGTTTCTGACAATCCGCTGCTGGGCATAGTAGTATCCCAGGTCTGTTACTAAGGCGAAAAGAGCCATAATGCCTACTATCGCCCCAGCGATAATTAAAATTGACTGACCTTTGTCCTTTTGCATATTTGTCACCTCCCTATTCATAAAATGAACCAGCTGCTGCGCTTATCCATATAGGCCTTATTACCTGAATCTCCCTACCACTCAAGGGGTTGGGCAAACTCAGGGACAGAAGGTTGAAGTGGTAAGAAACCTTCACCTCAAAGTAGCCCCCTGGCATCCTCATGTTGGGAGGAGGGCTTATCTCTATCTTCATTGGATAGGGTTCGGTGGTGTTAAGGAAGCCGGCCAGAGATTTTATGTAATCTTTCAAGGGTTTATCGGGCTGATTGGGGTTTTGCTGGTTCCATTCAGCCAGGGTAAGGGCATTATCCATCATATAGCTTACCCCCGCTCTGGCCATGTGACCGAGGGTTACATAAGTGTAGAAAACCAGGCTGAAGATCACAAGCCCAACAAGTAATGCTACGAATATAACTATAACCAGCGCAAATTCCACAAGGGATTGCCCCCTCTTCATCACTCACCCCTTATGGGCATCGTCACCTGCGCTGTTATTCGGTAACGGTTGGGGAGACCAAACCGGCCAAACCAGGGCAATTCTACTGTGCTGAAGAAAGTTGAAAGTTCATAGTCCACTTTGACTTTTACTGGTTTCCCTGCTCCTACTCCCTGATCCATTTCCGGAAGGTGAATTCTGAGGTTTCTGGTATCAAGGCCAGCCCCCTGCGCTTCGTAATATATCCTTGTGTAATACTGCTGGTAATCAGGATCAAGAGCTGGGTTATAACCTGGCTGCTGGACACGCCGGAGCCAGTCTGGACGGCCAGAGGCGTAAAGACAACCAGCTCGAGCAGCACTTAACACATTGAGGTAGGCAAAGAAAATGATCGCGAATTCGAAAAGGACCAGCAATGATAGTAAAAGAAAAGCTGCCCCTGCTGTAAACTCTAAGAGACTTTGGCCTCCCTCCTTACTCCTTCGGAACATATTTCTGCTTTCCTTCAGGAGAAATTATATTGCAATTTCGATGAAAACGCAATTTAAAAATCCAGGCCCCACCTTCTCTCAGGCGGGGCCTGGTGTCTTTTGGGGAATCTGGTGGATTGCTTCAGTTTAGATGGCGCTTATAATCCGGCTGAAGACGTTCCCGATAGCCGGGCCCAGGAGAGCCAGGACGGCGATAACGACAATAGCCACCAGGACCAGGATGAGGGCATACTCCACCAGACCCTGCCCCCTCTCACGCCGGAACAACATGGCCACTCACCTCCTTTCCTTGTTAAATTGCGCTTATGATAGCACTGAAGACGTTCCCGATGGCCGGGCCCAAGAGGGCCAGAACAGCAATAACGACAATAGCCACCAGGACCAGGATGAGGGCATACTCCACCAGACCCTGCCCCCTCTCACGCCGGAACAACATGGCCACTCACCTCCTTAAGTTACTCAATTTTAGCGTAGCACCAAAACCCGATAAGGGCAATAGTACTTTAGTTCTATGCTCCAAAGCTGAAAAGGGGGCCAGACCTTTCCACCAACTTTCATACACTTTGCACAGAAACTTCCACTCTGATATACTTAGCGTAGATTTCAATAAAAATTAAGCGCAAATGGGAAAAAAGCCCTTTGTCTAAAATTGAACTGATGGCTCTCATAACTGCCCTTTCGTGGGGGGGTTCTACCACTGGGATGGCCAGGATTGAACCCCTTTGTCTTCGATAAAGCTCGCCTCAGCCTAATGGTCCTTGAGCTAACCAGAAACCTTCATAAGTTCAATCACCTTTACCTTATGGAACTTTTGGACCTTTCCTGGTACACGATGGACCCACTTCTTCTGAGGCTTGGATGGAAGGGGATTACCTTATTACCTGGGCTGATTTCCCTATCGTTAAAGAAAAGTTTAAAATAGCCGTGGAAATGCATTACCACCTTTCTATGGAAAGAGTTCGTGGGTCAGAGGATGGCATATGGATGAAAGAAAAGTAACTCTCTGGGTAGCAGCCCTCGGAGCCTTTGTGGCCCCCTTCATGGGCTCTTCTTTCAACATCGCTCTCCCCTCCATCGGGAAGGAGTTTTCGGCTGGGGCAGTTATTTTGGGCTGGCTGGCTACCCTTTACCTCTTAGCTTCGGCGGTCTTCCTGGTTCCTTTCGGCAAGCTGGCCGACATCTACGGCAGGAAAAGGATTTTCCTGGCAGGTCTTACAGTATATTCCATCGCTTCTATTCTGTGTGGACTCACCACTTCTCTGAGGGTTTTCATGGTCCTACGCATCTTGCAGGGGATGGGAGCAGCAGCTATCTTCGGAACTGGAGTTGCTATCCTTACCTCTGTTTTTCCACCAGATGAAAGGGGCAGAGCCCTGGGAATCAATGTATCCTCCACTTACCTAGGCTTATCTTCAGGCCCTTTCCTGGGGGGCCTAATGACTCAATACCTTGGCTGGAGAAGCGTTTTCTTCCTTAATGCCTTCATAAGCTTACTGGCTGCAGGAGTTACTTTGAGTAAACTTAAGGGTGAATGGAGAGGAGATCCGAAAGGAAAGTTTGACCTCACCGGGTTCTTTGTCTACGCTATTGCCCTTTCAAGCTTCATTTATGGATTCTCTCGTTTGCCCCATGAAGTGGGTTGGCTTCTCACTGGGCTTGGAATTGTCACCCTCTTTTTCTTTGTTTGGTGGGAAAATCGAGAGCAGAGCCCTCTTTTGAGCATGAGGTTATTCCGGGGTAACCCTGCTTTTACCTTTTCCAATTTAGCAGCCCTCATAAATTACAGCGCTACTCATGCTGTGAGCTTTATCTTGAGCTTATACCTTCAGTACGTCCGGGGCTTTTTGCCAGGAAAAGCTGGGACCTTCCTTGTAGCTCAGCCCATTGTGATGGCCTTTCTGTCCCCCCTGGCTGGCAGAGCCTCAGACTGGGTTGAGCCCAGGATTTTGGCTTCAAGCGGGATGGCAGTAATAGTCGTAGGGCTTCTTCTGCTATCCTCACTGGGGCAGAATTCCCCCATTGAGTTCTTGCTGGCAGTGCTGGCTTTTCTGGGAGTTGGGTTTGCTTTCTTCTCTTCCCCTAATACCAATGCCGTAATGAGTTCGGTGGATAAAAGGTTTTATGGCGTAGCCTCAGCCACCCTTGCCACTATGCGCCTTACAGGTCAGATGCTCAGCATGGGCATCGCTACAATGGTCCTGAACCTATTTTTAGGGAATGCGCCTGTTAACTTCCAGACTCTCCCAGCATTCATGAAAGCAATGAAAGTCCTTTTTTACTTTTTTGCTCTCCTATGTTTCGGGGGAATCTTTGCTTCACTGGCCAGGGGAAACGTGCGTGAAGCTTAGGGTATAACGAGCAGGCTCAGAAGTAGCAGGAGCAAAGGCGCTAACCACCACTACTGCTCCGAAGTTCAGGACTACTTCAAAGGGGATATCATCGGCAAGTTTCCAGCGTTTAACTGATGGCGGTTTTCCCCCTTCAATTGCTTGAACTATCCACCCCTGTTTGACTACCCCATCAGTGTAGACGAAACCATTAGGCACCCATCCCCCGTAGCCCCTTTCAAAATCTTCATGGTAGCCAATCTCTGGTATGGTTACATTATCAATGAAAAAGCCCGGGCGATTAACAGCATCATCCGTTATGCATTCAAACCGCAGAAGGATTTCCTTCCCGGCCCATGGGGTGAGGTCCACTACCTCCTCAATCCACCCCCCTGATTTTCCGGTATAACCATAGCCCAGATTATGTCCTACCGGGTTTTCTGAGGTAGAGTGAAGCCCCCGTAGAATTTTCCAGGTTTTGCCTCCATCGGAAGAAACCTCCAGGTAGGCGTAATCGTAACCCTTTTCCAGATCATACCATGTCTGGAAGCGCAACGTGGCCTTATCGGTGTTTTTGAGGTTGAAATGGCGGGTGAGGGTTGAATTGCTCTCATCGCCTCGCCCCGACCACCACATGAATTTTCCGCTGTAAGGGGCAGGGGGGCCTAAAGTAACGGTTGTATTTCCGGTAAAACGCAGGAGGACAGGGTTTTCGGTCTGGATTTTAAAATAGTCGGTGGCGTACTGATGGACGGTCTCCGTCAAGGTGATGGGAAGGGTGGAAATTATCGCGGAGATTCGGGGTTTGGGAAGGTCAAGTTTATGATAACCGTAACCGGAGTCCGGATCATCCAGGTAATTGGCTACAGCCCAATCGGCAAAGAGGTCTTCAAAGCCGTAGCCATGGGGAGCCAGAACTTCATTGAAAGCTTGAGGGCCGTTTGATGGCGATTTTACCAGCCGCTGAAATGCTTCTTCGCCAAAGCGTTCCCAGAAATAGAGCATGAAGAGGAAGCTTGCTCCATAGTTAGGGTAAGCTTGCTCAAGGTCACCGGGCCAGGAGGTGAGCTGGGTATCGGGCTGCTCCAGGAAAGCTCTGGCAGCACCATCCTCTGAAAGGCCGCTCAGGAACTCCGCCATCTGAGAAAATCCTTCGTTGACCCATGTGTCCTCATTGCGATCTATGTACCACTGGAGCATATGCTGAAGTTCATGAACTAAAACCGAAAGATAATGTCTGGTCCCAGGCCTCAGGACTTGAAGGTTAAGGTAGAAGGCATTCTTCTCATTGGAATGAGCGTATACCTGGCGGGGGTAGTTATCGCTTCCGGAGAAATAGCCCCCAACTCCGGGCACAGTGCCGTTGAAGATGTGGATGCAGGAATTGCTCCAGGGAACAGGAGAGGATGGTGGACCGAAAGTCTCCATGATGTGGGGGTAAACCTCTTTCTCCAATTGTTCTACAGAAGCTCTAAGGGCTTTCCGGTCTACTTTAGCTCCTTCTTCCACCCAGACACAGAAGTTTGGGGTTAGGATGGATAAAGTGGCGGTAGTGGTAAAGTAGCGATTTGAAGGATGGTCAAGGAGCCAGAAAACAGCTTTCTCACCGGGGTGATGGAGCGCGGGAGTTGGGGTAGGGATTGGTCCCGGAGGTATTTTACCGAGCCTTGCGGCTATATCCCCCAAATCCCTGACCGGGAGTTCTGATGGTATCGGGTCAGGTACAGGGACGGGGGTAGGAGTTGGAGTGAACTGCGGAGTCGGAGAAGGCAAAGGAACTGGAGTGGGGCTTGGGGTAAAGACGGGATTGGGAGGAAAGCATCCTGAAAGAAGAAACAGGGCAAAGATGATGGGGAAAATCTTTTTCAAAGAGGTTCTCCTTCCACTAATTTGCTCCAGGCCCTTTCAAAGGCTGGAAGGAAGAAGCTTTTGCTATCGCCGGGGAAAGTTTGAGCCAGCTCCATACATAGGGAACGGAGCTGCCATGCCGCTGAGGCAGACAGGTGAGCGGTAATCTCCTGGATTCTGGTAGCAATGTAAGGGGCATAGGGTATTGAAGGGTAGGCAAAGAGGATGTTTTTCAGCATAGTCGCCAGATATAAAGCTCGGCCGATAGCATTGTTTTCTATGAATTTCCAGATTGATTTTTCGCTTTCCTCCAGACTAAGTTGATCCAGGGCAAGGTTCGTGTGCTCCGGGATAAAGCCGCAGCGGACAAGGAGCCTGGCAACGGCTAAATTTTTAATCCCTGAAGCTATAAGGTAAAGAAACCTTTCAAGGTGCTCTGTATCCCATCCTTTTTCCCGGCCACGACGAACAGCTTCAGGAGAAAGGCGATAACGGTAATATTCCTGAGAGCCGTGGAGGATGGAATGAGCGGCTGCCACCAGGATGGAAGCTTTGGCTATTATGGGGGCAAGCTTGGTTAAACTTTCAACGCAGGCCACAATGCGAGGTGTGCCAAACCAGGCCTCGTGGGTGACGGGATAGTCTTCGGAAACTCTAACCCCAAGCTTTTTCTCTTCTTCTCTCATTATCTTTTCGCGTCGGCTTACCGTATCCACCACGACAATTTCCAAGGTCTCCGGTGTCCCAAAGGGAGACCGGCGATAGAGCTGGGTGATAGTCTCCACAATCTGTTTTATTTCTTCCTCAGGCACATTACCCTGAACCGAAATGTTGAACTGCACCATATACTCCCACCACCTCACCTGTTGGTAAATTGAACCAGCTGGTTGAGTTTTTCCATAGCCCGGCCGGAGTCTATAGATTCCCGGGCCATCTCTAAAGCCTCTTCCATGTCGGAGGCTTTGCCTCCTATGAGGATGGCAGCAGCGGCGTTAAGGAGCACTATATCCCTGCGGGGGCCCTTTTCCCCTTCGAGGATGGATCTGGTTATAGCAGCATTTTCCTCAGGTTCCCCGCCTTGAAAGTCGGAAAGTCGGGCTCTGGGCAAGCCAAACTCCGTCGGATCCAGAGGGAAAGTGGTGACAGTTCCTCTTTCGAGGCGGCTCACTTTGTTAACTCCAGTGGTGGAGAGCTCATCCAACCCATCGGCCCCATAAACCACGAAGGCCGACTGGCTTCCCAGGGCTTTCAGGGTCTGAGCCACCAGCTCTGTGAGGCGACCATCGTAGAGGCCCAGGACCTGCCTCTTGGCTCCTGCCGGATTTACCAGGGGTCCGAGGAGATCCAGGACAGTGCGCACTCCTATTTCTTTGCGGGCCTGGAGGACGTGGTAAAGGGCCGGGTGGAAGGAAGGGGCATATATGAAGCCTATCCCTACTTCATCAATGCAACGGACGATTTTTTCAGGGCTTAAGTTGAGGTTTACCCCCAAGGCATTCAGGAGCTCTGCGCTTCCACATTTACTGGAGACAGCCCTTGCCCCGTGTTTGGCCACGGCCAGGCCTGCCCCTGCTACTACAAAGGCAGCAGTGGTGGAAATATTGAAAGTTCCCCACGGATCTCCCCCCGTCCCTGAGATGTCCACCAGGTCTTCACGGGCGGGCTTTATGAATAGGGCTCTTTCTTTCATCGCCATAGCACATCCCTGCAACTCCTGCGTTGTTAGCCCCTTTATCTGCAAAGCCACCAGGAAACCTCCAGCCTGCCAAGGGGAAACCTTTTCGTCCAGGATCAGGCTCATAGCCTCCTGGGCTTCTTCTGGAGAAAGGCTTTCTCCTTCTACGAGGCGGGAAATGTATTTGCGCAACAATTTTTTCCTCCTCAAAGATATTTCCAATCCATTATACCCCTGGCCTCAACTTGGTGCAAAAGTCTGAGGCCTCCGTAATGGGTCAAAGGAGCCAAGAACCACCTGCGCGGTATTCTGTACTCAGGTCCCTTGATATCAAATTTCGTGCCTTCAATACCATCCAAGCGATAAGTGCAAGCCAGGAAATGAGTCCCGGTTGCCCATCGCCGGTAGTTCTCTCAATGAGGGTGTGCGGGCAATTATCTCCGTTCCAAAGCCCATTTCCGAGCTAACGTTTGCCCTGCCCATTTCTTTTGAAATTTAGCGGGAATGTGCCAAGCAGAGGTTGTGGCATTTACGCCTTTCATGGGCAACAGCAAATATCCGGGGTGTCCTACCTTTTTCCAAAATCGCCTCTACCAACTTAACCTTGGCTTTACCCACATTCCAGAAGGTATCCAGAGCCCGGAGAACCAGGGTAGATAGGGCCCGCCCCGCTCACCCTTCAATCCCTGCTTGCCGCCCAAAACGGGCAGCAAATGATGGAGATTTACCAACCACCGGATGGCTTTCAGGGTGGGTTTGTCCAGATGCTCCAAAAATGCGGGCTGAGGTTCGGATGCTTGCTTCAGAAGGCATTTTGTGATATAATATAAACAGAAGTGGGCGGTTAGCTCAGCTGGTTAGAGCGCAGCGTTGACATCGCTGAGGTCACTGGTTCGAGTCCAGTACCGCCCACTTTTAATTTTCAGAAAATTGGTTTGGTCCAGATGCGGTAAAGTTCGGTAAAAAGAGCAATATACTTTACCCTTTTGCCCCCGAGGAGCCTGAGAGAGCGCCAAAACCTCCATATGAAGACGTCTTTTTTGTAGTATCTTTGCACTTCTTCCCAAGTAATGGGGGGCCAGTTTTCTTGCCAAAAAATGGAAAAAAGAGCCTCATTGCTCAACTCAATCAAAAGAGGTACCAGGTCAGGCCTGTGGCGAACTATGAAGTTTGAGACAAAATCCAGCATTATCGTCCGAAAATTGTAGTAACGGTTCAGCACTTCCTTGTCAAGGTTCAAAGCCTTTATAAGCCTCCGGGCAAAGGATGGAAGAGTTTGAAGGTAAATTTCAGGGCTAATTACGTCTCGCCCTTCTATGCGGATCATGGGGACAGTGGTATCAAGGTAGATAAGGCCTTCGTTCCCAGTCAGAGTCTCAGCGCTACCTTTAAACTCTCTGATTGCCCAATTGGGGATTTGGCCATCTATCCCTATCTGGATCCCCTCGCGAGCGTGGCGTTTGTTAAAATTGTAAACTTTGCCGTATTCTTTCAAAATCATCCGGTAAAGGATTGCAGCTGAGGTAGAGGTGAGTCTCTCTAAAAATCTGCCCACGCATACTCGCTCGGGATCTATCCTCCCTTGAAGCATGTAAACCGTCACCGGACCTGGCCCTTTGCCAGCAATCCGGACATCAAAGGGAGGAACTTCTACACCCACTTTATCCCGAAGAAGCCGGTTGTATTCTAAATACCAATAAGCATGATACTCCGCCGCCTCGCGAGATGGGAAGGGGAGCATCTTTTTGAAAACCATCCTTACGGGTTTTCCAGTTTCTGAATCGCACCATAAATCAAGCGGGCTTCCTTCTAAATCCAACACCCTGGTTATTTCTCCGAATCCAAGGAGGGTAACCCGTAGCTTTGGCCTCATCCGGAGTTCCGCTTCTCTTATCATTTTGTTTAGCGCCTGGCATGCAGCTCGCCAATAGCTTTTATAAAGCTTGCAGGCTTGAGGCGAACCCTTTTCCAACTCTGGCCATAGGCTTTCCATTTCCCTTACATAACCCAAAAATCTGCTCCATAAACTGAGAAGATAACTGGCAGCAAGGGGGGAAGTAACGGATTGAAACCATTCAGCCAAGTCATCGGGTTTTAGAGCGATAAAAAAATCCAGAGCTTTTCGGGCCTCACTAAGATAAAGGCCTGATTTAAGGCCAAGATCTTTCAGCTTTTTCCAGTCTTCTTCAGAAAAGGGCATCCAGAAACCTCCGCATGGGCCCTTCAAGTTTCACATTCATGACATCAATGTGCGGAGGGATAAATCTCCTGATTTTCTCCAACGCCTTTATAGACTTTTCAAGCGCCTCCAGAGCCTCTGTGGCTTCTTTTTCAGTGATAATAAGCGGGGGAAGAAACTGCAAGACCCGCCGGTCGTTGTTGGCAAAAAGGGCCAACACGCCGTTCTCATATAGCAACTTGGTCATGAGGGGGCCACAGTTGCGGTCAGGGAAGACGAGGCCTATCATGAGGCCTTTCTGGCGAATTTCCACCAGGGTGTTGGGGTATTTGCGATGCAAATCCTCAAACTTTTCAGCAAAGAAAGAGGCCATTTTGTTAACGTGATTCAAAAATTCTGCTTTGGCCGTTTCTTCCAGAACTTTTAGTGCTACCACACACCCGAGTTCAGCTCCGCCAAAAGTGGAAATGTGGATGAAAGGGTTTTTATCCAGGAAAGCGTTGAGCTCTTCACGGTAAGAGGTGGATGCTATCGGATAAAGGCCGCCACTCAAGCCCTTCCCTGCCACTAAAATATCAGGTTCAACTCCCCAGTGCTCTATAGCCCAAAACTTACCCGTGCGCCCCAAACCGCTCTGCACCTCATCCAGAATGAGGAGGGCCCCATATTTATTGCACAATTCCCTGACTTCTCCGAAGTAATCCTGCGGAGCTATGGGCATGCCCAGGGTGGCAGGAATTGTCTCCAGAAGCACAGCAGCCGTTTCATCGTCTATTTCACGCGCTAAAGCCTGAATGTCAGCGAAAGGGACTTGAACGAAACCTGGAGCCAGGGGGCCAAATGGCTCACGATACTCTGGGTCTCCGGCAGCGAGGGCTAAACCAGTGTGTCCGTGATATCCTCCCTTGGCTGAGATAATTTTAGGACGCCGGGTGTGAGCTCGGGCAAGCTTTATTGCAAAATCAATGGCTTCCCCGCCTCCTACAGCAAAGGTAGTGTAGGGAAGAGAACCCGGGGCAAGCTCTGCAAGGCGTCTGGCAAGCCTCGCTCGATGCTCGGATATGAGATGATGGTTGCCTATATCAAGCTCTTCTAAGGCTTCCCTCAAGGTCTGCAATATAGCAGGATGCCGATGGCCTAAATTGAACACTCCTCCATTGCAGTGGCAATCCAGCAATCTTTTATGGCCGTCTACGTCCCACAAATAGACTCCTTCCCTCCTCCCCGCCACAAAATCCATCCCGAACCCTGTCCAGGTGCGAGCTTTTCCAGAGGAAACAAAGGAGGAAAAGGTTTCGATGATATCTTTTTTGGACCACTGAGCTATAAAGGGCAAGGTTTACCTCCATAGAAAACGAGAGGTAAAGCCGAAAGGGTAAAGCTCTCTTAGGGTAAGGATTTTACTTTCCCCTTCGGCCGAGACCAAGATTACTTGGAAAGAGGAAAAGTCTTCGACAAATTCGGCCATGACCTGGAGGCACGCTCCGCAGGGAGGTGCTCCGTTAGGAGTGGCCACAGCTATGCCTGAGAAATCCTTTTCCCCTTCGGAAATGGCTTTGAAGAAAGCGATCCTTTCAGCGCATACAGTGAGGCCGTAGGAGGCGTTCTCCACGTTGCACCCGGTGTATATAGTGCCCGAGCGGCCTAAGAGGGCAGCGCCAACTTTATATTTTGAATAGGGAGCATGAGCTTTTTCCCTGGCCTCTAACGCCTGCTTGATGAGGGTTTCAACCATCTCTTTTTCCATAGGGCTCACCCTTTTCACGAACTAATGGTCGCTTGGGAAACTGAAGTTTTTTCCTACGATCACTCTGATATCTATGCCGTGGAGGTTAACAGGGCTATGGCGTATCTCTTCAGGTCTAACGTTGAACAGGAGGGCCAGTTGTTCCAAGGTATAACTTTTGTAGGTGTAGTTTACAATGACGGTGCGCTGATAGTCGGTTCGGTCAGCGGGGCCGTAAGCTACTATTTGGAAACCTTTTTCCATGAGAAATCTGGCTACTTTTTCTGCCAGCTCTTTGTCTTCCGTGCCGTTTTGGACCACTATTTTAGCTCCTTCTGCGGCCAGCCTCTGCTTTTCCATAGCATCTTGGGTCAAAAGCCGGCTTGCCGGTGGGGTAGGGGTGGCAAAAAGCTCTTCTATCAATGGGCGGATTTTCTCCCTCACAGGAATCAGAACATCGGCACCGCTTGGAGTTACAGTGTTTATGCACATGGAACTACCGATGATGGCTCTTTTTATGTTTTGAGGCTCTATTTCTCGCGCTATGGGGGCAAGCTCCAGGATAACTTCTGGAGGAATGTCGGTCTGAATTGTATCGGAGAAACTCTTGATTAATTCCGGAAGTTTCGGCAAAAGTTTGGGGATTAGATCCAGACTCATAACTCTTTCCCGCACCGCCATTATTATCTGCTGCTGACGGCGAAGCCTATCAAAGTCTGATGCACCATGTCGGGTGCGAGCGTATTTCAAAGCTAAATCCCCATTCATGTGATGCCATCCTGCCGGGATATAAAGGGGTTCATAACCGTAACCATCGTACGCAGGATAGGTGGGGTCATTTATTTCCTCTTCTACGTATATTTCAATCCCTCCGATTAAGTCAATTATCCGTTTGAATCCCTCAAAATTTATCTTCACGTAATAGTGAACAGGAACACCGAAATTGTACTGGACGGTCTTTTTGGCCAGGGCTGGGCCACCTCCAGGGTAACCGTGTTTATCCCCAAGGTAATTTGCAGTATTTATCCGGCCTTCGCCGTAGCCGGGAATTGGAACCCAAAGATCCCTGGGGATAGAAAGCATGGAAACTGTTTTAGAGTTAGGATCCACACTAAAAAGAATTATGGTGTCGGTCCGAGCAGGTCCCTTCTCACTGGGGCGCCTGTCTTCTCCCAAGAGGAGGATGTTTATCCTTTCGCCTCGCTTTATGTCAGGAAGATTGAGGGCTTCCTGGTATTCCTGGCTCTGTTGCAGATGGAAAGAAATTCCTGGCATTTTGTCAAGGAAAGAGGAGAAGAAAGGATTTGAAAAGTAAGAAGAAGCCCAAGCCTTTGCTGTCAGGTAAATCATAAAGGCCGTGTAAAGGGTGGCCACCAGGAAGAAGATGAGGAGAAGCAAACACATTCCTTCTATCCAGGCATCAACCCTGAATTGTTTTGAGCTTTCCAACTTTTATCACCTCCTTCAATAAACCAATACGAGGGGCTTAGGGGTAAAAAGGAGGGCGAAAATTATGAACATGGCTACTGCTATAAGGCGATCTGCTGGCTTCAGAGGGGTAACCTCGTCCATAGGCCTGGCGTGTTCTCTCCCCAGAAAGGCGATGAGCAAGGCCCAGATAAACCATCCCTGCCACCAGAAGCCCATTATTATTAAAGCGCCCACGATGAACCAGGTTAGAAGCTTGGCTTTATCTCCCAGGACAGCGTAAGCTATGTGTCCTCCGTCCAGTTGTCCTGCCGGAATAAGGTTGAGGCCGGTGACCATAAGGCTTGCCCATCCGGCGAAAGCCATGGGGTGAAGGAAGACATCTTTCCCACCAGAAGGCAAAATTTGGCCAAAAATCATGAGCTTGATCAACAAATAGAGGATTGAATTGCCCTCCATATAATAAGGGCGATCGGTTGGAAGGCTTTCTACTCTGGAAAGCAGAAGTCCTATGATCAGCATTGGTATACCAATCACGAGGCCGGCAAGAGGTCCTGCTGCCCCTATCCTCAAAAGGGCCCTGCGGTTTAGAGGTGGCGATTTCATCTTAATTATAGCCCCCATAGTTCCGAAGGGGCTCAGAGGCATAGGGATAAAGTATGGGGGGCTTACAGAAGAACCAAACTGTCGGGAAACAAAGTAATGGCCAAGTTCATGAGCCACGAGGCTACCCAGAAGGGCGACGGCAAATAACAGGCCAGAAAGCAGACTGGGCCTTTCTCCCATGAATATTCCGGTGAAAATTACCGAAAGGAGGGTGAGAACAAAAAGCAGTAGACTTAAAAACTTAGCTGGAGGGGATTCATGGATGACACCGGGAACAGTTACGACCTGCAGTCCTTGTTTATCTTTCCGAAAAAGAGGAGTATAGCCCAAGGGTTTTAATTCAGCGCTCAAGAGCGCGTAAGCTTTTTCTGGTTCGTAAAGAAAGTAACCTCTGAAGCGAAAAGCTCCCGGCAAATCAGGCAAGGGGGAGAAATTCTCTATACGAAAGACTTTCCCCACTGCCCTGAGTAGAAACTCTGGGATTATCTCTTCCATAATTATTTTCAGGCCTTTTAATTTTAAATTAGGCCAGGCAATGTCCTGAAGACACCGCCTGGCCCTAAGGTGGAGATGGCGGGAGTTGAACCCGCGTCCAGAGAACTTGGCCCGGGATGGTTTACAAGCTTAGTCGGCTACTTCGTCTCGCCCGAAACCTCCTGAGCCGACCAAGGTGTTTCGGGCCAGCCGATCTCTTCTTAAATGGCCCTATCGGCGTCAGGCCATCGCACCCCGAATTTTCTGACGCCCTTCCCCAGCTCTTCGGGGCTAAGCCAGGGAGGACGTGGCTGCTCCATTAGGCAGCCATCGGAACGGTTGCGTAGTTGGCACTTCTTTTTTTAAAGAACCCCTGTTTTACGAGGTTGGGGCACCTCGGCTTGCCACCCAGGACCACCGGTTCCCTGTCGACCCCACATCATCCCCTCAAGCTACTTAAATTATACACCCGAAAGGGTGCACTGTCAAATTGCTTTGAGGCCGTTTGAAATCCCTCAAGATTATGAACCAGTCACGGAGATGGCCCTGAACGCCAGAGCTTTTTGCGCTCAGCATCCAGTGCCTCATCGGATAAGCCACCTCTGTTTTTTGCGAAAGCCGTAATCCCTGCTCCGGCAAATCCTCCCCGTAGCTCCCGATTTCTCCACACTTCATTCTTATCCTGGGGCTTTTCAAGCAGCCTTTCAAGTGTGCTTGACAATAAGCTAAAGCTATGCTATATTTTTAAGCGGTATGGCGCATTCGTCTAGAGGTTAGGACGCGGGCCTCTCAAGCCCGAAGCAGGGGTTCGAATCCCCTATGCGCCATTTTTTATTTTAGCCCCAGGAGAAAAATATGATAGGTGAAGAAAAAGCCCGATTAATTTGTCAAAAGGTCCTTTCTTTTTCTAAAGCCGACCAAACAGAAGTCCTGCTCATCGGATACAACCGCCAGCTTACTCGTTTTGCAAACTCCTATATCCACCAGAATGTTTACGAAAGCGATGTCCAGCTAAGAGTAAGGGTGATAATAGGTAAACGCGTTGGAGTAGCAGTTACCAATCGTCTGGATGATCTTTCTATAAATCAGGTGGTAGATAACGCTATGGCCATTGCTCGCCTTCAACCAGAAAATCCAAACTTTAAATCGCTACCTCGCCCCGCTCCAGTTCCAGAGGTTAAAGTTTTTGATGATAAAGTCGCTTCCCTTTCACCGTCTGATAAAGCTGAAACGGTGGGAAAAATTTGCCGTAGGGCAAGGGAGCTGGGCCTCGTGGCTTCAGGGGCATATAGCTCTGAAACTTTTGAAGTAGCCGTGGCTAATTCCCTGGGCATATTCGCCTACTCACCAGGTACCGAGCTTTCTTTCAGCACTGTGATCATGTCCGACACAGGTTCAGGTTATGCGGCTGGAATAGGATGGCAATTGGAAAGCCTGGATCCGGAAGCCCTTGGAGAAGAAGCTATGCAGAAGGCCCTCAAAAGTCGTAACCCCAGAGAAATTCCTCCAGGCATTTACCCTGTTATTCTGCAAGAATACGCTGTCGCTGATATGATCGCTACCCTGGCTTACCTGGGGATGGGAGCTCTGGCTGTCCAGGAAGGGCGTAGTTTTATGTGTGATAACTTTGGCAAGCAAATAATGTCTCCCCTTATATCTATATGGGATGATGGCCTTGATCCTTCCGGATTGCCCAGGCCTTTTGACTTTGAAGGAGTCCCTAAGCAGAAGGTGATCATCATAGAAAAAGGCGTGGCTAAGAACGTGGTTTTTGACTCTTATACTGCTGGAATTGAAGGGCGAGATTCCACTGGGCATGCTCTTCCAGCTCCCAATACTATGGGGCCTCTCCCTATCAACCTCTTCATGGCTTCCGGTTCATCATCCTTGGAAGAGATGCTAAGTTCGCTGGACAAAGGCCTCCTGATAACTCGCTTCCACTACACTGTACCCGTAGATCCGAAACGCACCGTGGTAACAGGGATGACCCGAGATGGAACATTTTGGGTTGAAAAGGGAGAAGTAGCCTATCCGGTGAAAAATCTCCGTTTCACTCAAAATTATGTGAAAGCTTTTGCAGCGGCCGAGGCCGTTGCTTCATATGCTCGCCTCGTCCCAACCGATATGGGAGGGGTGAGAGCTCCAGCAATAAAAATAGCTGAATTTGAATTCACTGGAGTTACAGAGTTCTAAAGTTCCCAAAGGAGGGAAAATATGAAAGTCACCTTGAGCGTGATAAAGGCCGATATTGGGGGCCTTGTGGGACATTGCTATATCCACCCCGACCTTCTGGAAATCGGGGAAGAGTCCCTCAAAAAAGCTCGCAATGAAGGTCTCGTTATGGATTACCATATTACAGCGGTTGGCGATGACTTGCAGCTTATTATCACCCACAACAAAGGCGTTAATGCTGAACCAATTCACCGTTTAGCCTGGGAAACCTTCGAAAAGGCCGCAGCCAGGGCCAAAGAGTTAAAGCTATACGGGGCCGGGCAAGATCTCATAAAGGAGGCCTTTAGCGGAAATATAAGAGGTATGGGGCCTGGCCTGGCCGAGATGGAATTTGAAGAACGTCCTTCGGAACCCATTATTATCTTCATAGCTGATAAAACCTCCGCAGGCGCCTGGAATCTTCCGCTTTACCGAATTTTCGCCGACCCCTTTAACACCATCGGTCTGGTAATTTCCCCATCAATGCATGATGGGTTCGCTTTTGAAGTCCACGATGTAAAAGCAGGAACGAAAGTTCTGCTCAAATGCCCTGAAGAGCTCTATGATCTTCTTTTGTTAATTGGTTCTCCATCCCGGTATGCGATAAAAGCCGTATACCACAAAGCCACAGGCGAGATCGCGGCTGTATCTTCTACCGAACGTCTTTCCCTCATTGCCGGACGCTACGTCGGGAAAGATGACCCGGTATGCGTGGTGAGATGCCAGCATGAATTTCCAGCGGTTGGGGAGGTGCTGGAGCCATTCGCTTTCCCCCACCTGGTTGAGGGATGGATGAGGGGTTCCCACCACGGTCCCCTTATGCCGGTAGCCTTGCGCAATGCTACTCCCACTCGCTTTGATGGTCCCCCAAGGGTGGTAGCTCTGGGCTTCCAGTTAACTCAAGGGCATTTAATCGGACCAAAAGACCTGTTTGACGATCCCAGTTTTGACGAAGCGCGACGTTTCTGCAACGCCGTAGCCGATTACCTTCGCCGCCATGGGCCCTTCGAGCCCCATCGCCTTCCTATGGAAGAGATGGAATACACAACTTTGCCCCAGGTCCTGGCGAAGTTAAAAGACCGCTTTGAAGAAATCTAAACCTTAGCCAGAGTAATTTCATCTGAAGCATATGGACCTATATCCGCATCTATGGCATTTTGAGCTTTCTTTCACTTCTGGCTCCTGGCCCAGGGTTAAAGTCTTTCGCATCTCTTCCACAATTTTAAGAAGCTCGGCCTTAAGAGCTGGCGTATACTTTACACAAAAATGCCCATCTCGATAAGCTATAATGCCGTAAGGGGGGACAAAACCTGTGTTTTCCTCTACAAGGAGACAATAGGCTACGAGCTGAAATACATGAGAAGCATAGGGGGAATGGGGAGAGCGCCCGGACTTGATTTCCACGGGGATGAATTGGCCTTTTTCCTGGAAAAGGTAATCTGGCCGGCCCACAAGACGATGGCGGGGAGAAAAAAGTTCACGCTCGCACCGGCTCCATTTCTGCGAATCAGCTATATGAAGTTTCCCGCGAGGTAACCCCATGGCTTTCTTTTTTAAAGTTACCAGGGCTAGAATACCCAGAGCAAGCAACAACAGCGAAAGCCCCAAAAGAAGCACGCTTCCCTCCCGCTCCAAATTGCTATTTACTCTACTGCTCGCCTTTATTTTAGCATTAAATGTGACTTTTACCCAACGTATCTTTACTTCTCGTTTTCCCGGAGCTAACGATTTTTTCTCCCGCTGGGAGGGAGCGAGGGTTTTCTGGCAAGAAGGGCTCAGCCCCTATTCCCAGGAAGCCACTCTCTCCATTCAGAGGGGAATCTACGGCAGACC
This sequence comes from Anaerolineae bacterium, assembly GCA_025062375.1. NCBI lineage: Bacteria > Bacillati > Chloroflexota > Anaerolineae > Anaerolineae bacterium. The sequence continues at coordinate 37,703 of JANXAG010000006.1, forward strand.
AGCATACCCCTATGAAGATCAGGGCCTGTTCGTTTACCCATTTTATACCGTTTTCTTTCTTTTCCCGTTAGTATGGTTCCCCTATTCTTGGGTTCAAGCCTTCTGGATGGTGCTTCTGGAATTTTTGTTGCTGACAGGATTTTGGCTTTGTATTGATCTGTTCCGGTGGCGTCCTCCCTTGACTCTTCTGGCCCTGACCGGCCTATGGACCATTCTTTTTTACTATCACGCCAGAGCCATAATCCTGGGTCAGTTTGCTGTGGTGGTTTTCTTTTTCCTGGCTCTTTCCCTTTGGGCTTTAAGTAAGCGCAAGGACTTCTTAGCTGGTGCCTCGCTGGCCCTTACTACTTTTAAGCCCCAGATGGTTTTCCTGGCTATCCCCTTTCTCCTCCTGTGGTCTGGCTATAAGAAGCGGTGGAGTGTAATTAAAGGTTTCACCGGGGTTATGGCCTTGCTCTTAGGACTTTCCTGGATTGCGGAACCCCACTGGTTCCAGGGATTTTTAAGCCAGGTCAGAGCTTACCCGGCTTATACGATTTTTGGCTCACCGCTCTGGATTTTAACTTCTTATTACTTTCCCGCCCTCGGAAAACCAGTTGAAGTCATTCTAACCCTGGCATTGCTTATCCTTCTGGGTTACTTCTGGGCCTTAGTTCTCAAAACTGAAAACGAATTTGTTTTCCATCAGGCCTTTGGCCTCACCCTCGTGGTGACTAATTTGATAGCTCCTCGCACTGCCACCACTAATTATGTCGTTTTCCTCATCCCCATCTGCTTTCTCTTTTCTCTTACGCGCCGTCACCTTTGGATTGCCCTGGGGGAAATTTTGAGCCTTCCGGCTTTCTGGGCTCTTTTTATCCTGACGGTGAAGGGAGATTTTGAACAGCCTCCTATGTATATCCCTCCGCCTTTCATCCTCCTGGCGGCTCTTCTGATTCAAAGCAGCCGCTTTCGCATGGCTTTCAGGATTTAACCCCTGATCCTGACTTCCCGTGGCGGAAGAGGTCATTTACTCCAGACTCCGCCTCACGTTCAGGGAAGCAATCGTGAGGATCACTATGCCCAGCAGTAAAAGCGTTAAAATTCTGGGCCAAAGCTCAAAGAAGCCGGCCCCTTTCAGCATTATGCTGCGTATTATAAAAAGGTAATGCTGAAGAGGGACGAAAAAGGCTATAATCCTGAGGTGGGTGGGCAGGTTTTTAATGGGGACGATAAATCCTGAAAAGGCTACATCTACCATAACCTGGATGAAAACGAAGAGGATGGCTTGTTGAGGATTGCGAGCCAGAGTTGATAGAGCAAGTCCCCATCCTGATTCTACCACTAAGAATAAGGCGGTAATAGCACCCAGCAGGGCTAAAGATCCCCTGAAGGGGACTCCATAAACTTTTGTAGCCAAAAGCAATAACAGCCAGAAGTTTACAAAGCCAGCCAGGAAAGCCACGAGTCCCTTGCCCAATATTATTTCTTCCCGACGCAGAGGACTTACCATAAGCTGTTCTATCGTACCCATCTCCCGTTCTCTCACAAGGCTGAGGGAGGCTATGGCAATGGTTATCTGATAGACGATAAAGCCCACCATAGCTGGCAAAGTGAAATGACGAACATCGTAAGTAGGGTTGAAAAGTATGCGGGTTTCCAGTTTTACTTTGTCTTCGGCTCTGATTCCGGTTTCCCGCAATTTACCGCTGGAGAAGGCATCAATTGCTTCATAGAGCCCTGAAAGTCCTAAGGATGCCGGAGTAACTGAGGAGCCATCCAGGAGAACGTAGATTTCAAATTCGCGCGATATTATAAGCCCCAAAGTAGCTTCACCCCTGGAAATTAGTTCCTCAAGCTTTTCCTGGCTTTCGGGATAAAAGACCACTTTGAGCCTGTGGGTTTCGTCAATTACCTTTACAAGTTCCCGGCTTGCCTTTGATTTATGTAGGTCCAGAACTGCTACGGGGATATCTTTTATCTCCCTACCGGTGGCTCTGGTCATCAAGGCGAACTCGAACATAGGGATAAGGAGGATGAAAAAGGTAAGGAGGATGTTGCGGCGCAGCTGTATAAATTCCTTCCAAATAAGGCTCACAATCCCCATATTTAACCGACCCTCTTCCGGAAGGAAGCGAAGCCAAGGCCGATAGAGATAAAACCAATAATCGCTAACATCAGGGCTGGTTCTATTAGTTGAGCGATTCCAAGCCCTTTAAGCATTACGCCTCTGCACACTTTTATGAAGTGAGTTGTGCACAGAGCATAGGAGGCCAGAAGATCAAGGGGCGATTCTTCTCTGAGCGGTAGCACAAGGCCAGCTATGAAGAAACTGGGCACTATGAAGTAAAGGAGGGTTAAAAACATGGTAGACTGCTGGTTTTTCACGCTCTGACCGATGAACAGCCCTACCCCCATGCTGGCCAGAAGGAAATCGAGACTTAATAGAAGAAAAGCCCAGACGCTTCCTCTGAAGGGGACTTTGAACCAGAAGGTAGCTACTCCGAGGGTTATAAAGGCACTTACAAGGCCCACCCCTAAATAGGCTGATAGTTTGCCCAAAAGATATTCCATACCCCGTATAGGGGAAGCAATCAACGCCTCGAAAGTTCCTGTTTCCCACTCCCTGGACAGGGACAAAGCCAGAGCCATGGCTGGCAACGTGAGGACAATAGCCATAAGCCCGGGTATGAGGGAAATCTGGGAATCAAGGCCGGGATTATAGCGTGCACGATAGAGAAGCTGCAGAGGAGGAGCAGAAACGGGAGGTGCAGGGGCTATTTCCTGCCCATACGCCTTTACCATCGCCTGAAGGTCGTAAAAAGTGCCTATAGCCTCAATTGGATCCATCCCATCCACCAGGGCCTGCACGGTAACCATTTCGCCCCTTTCCAGCTGCGAGGCAAACCCTGACCCTATCACGAAGATCACGTCCAGAGTGCCATTGCGCAAAAGTTCATGAGCTTCCCGATAGCTCCACACATGGCCTCTGTACTGGTATCCCCTCGTGGCGGATATCCTCTGGATAAATTGCCGCGAAAGCTCCGTCTGATCCAGATCCATTACCCCGAAATTTACGTTTTTCACTTCCAGGCCGAAGATAGAGCTCATTATCACCAGCAAAAATGGAGGGGAAATTATAACGAGGAGAATGGTCCTTATGTCCCTGCTTATGTGTTTAAGCTCTTTGAGGGAAATGGCCCAGAATCGCTTCAGGCTCATAGCTTTATTATACCCCCGATTTGTCCTTTGTCCAGATTGGTCGGGGTTCAGAGGAGGGTTGTGACAGGTGCTCTACGAGCCTAGCTGGCTTCATCCTCAGGATGCCATAGGGAGCGGAGGAAAGCCTGATAGCCGCCGCTCATCCGAGATTTCAGAGGACGCGATCCAGGTCGCTAGCCTGTGCCATTTTTCGGCAAATCTTGCCATAATTTTACTGGCGATTGGTGTCCTGACGGTTGACTTCAGTTAACCCTCAAGATATAATTTCCCCAAAAGCCATGCCCATAAGAATTCTTCCCCAAGAGGTAATATCCCGTATAGCTGCGGGGGAGGTCATTGAGAGGCCAGCTTCAGTGGTGAAGGAGCTGGTGGAGAATTCTATTGATGCTGGAGCTTTGGCCATAAGCATTGAAATAAGGGACGGGGGCCTCTCCCTCATTCGGGTTGCCGATAATGGCTCGGGGATACCGAGGGAGGATGCCCCTCTTCTGCTGGAAAGGTTTGCCACCAGTAAGATTTCCTCTCCGGAAGATCTCCAGGCCATCAGGACCCTGGGTTTCAGGGGGGAGGCTTTAGCCAGCATTGCTGCTGTATCCAAGGTTGAAATCCTCACCAGAGCAAAGGGTGAGGAGGTGGGGACGAGAATTAGAGCTGAAGACGGTGTTAAGACTATAGAGACAGCCGCCAGCCCTCAGGGAACCCAGGTCACTGTGCGGAATTTGTTCTACAATCTTCCAGCCAGAAGGAAATTCCTTAAATCCCATTTCCGTGAAGCTGAACTCGTCCGCACCACTGTTATCCGTTACGCTCTTTCTTATCCCCATATTGCTTTCAGGTTTACAGTTGACGGGAAAGAACGCTTTCTCGCCCCCAGCGCCAGGCCTCTGGAAAGGATAGCTCAGGCTCTAGGCAGGGATGTGGCTTCAGAGATGGTGGGGATAGACTGGGAAGGAGGGGATATCAAGGTGAAGGGTTTCATAAGCCGGCCTGCGCTGGGGAAGAGCGGACGGGATTGGCAGTTCTTCTTTATCAACGGTAGGCCTGTGAGAGCTGGGCTCCTGGCTGTAGTCCTGGAAAGACCTTACACTGGAAAGATTGCCCCCGGAAGAAGGCCTGTGGCCGTTATCTGGATTGAGGTGAACCCCAGCTTTGTGGATGTGAACATTCACCCCCGTAAGGCTGAAGTTCGCCTCGCCCAGGAAAGAGCCGTCTACTATGCTTTGGGTAAAGCTGTGGAAGAAGCTTTGAGCGCTTTCCCCCATAGGGAAGAATGTGCTCCAGTGGCATGGCCCTTTGAGGGGGTGTCTTACCTTCCGGCTGTGAAGGAGGTGAGGGAGGAATACTTCACCCCATCCTTTTCAATCCTTGGCCAAGTTGATTATACTTACATCCTGGCCTGGAGTTCAGAAGGGTTGATGGTGGTGGACCAGCATGCTGCCCATGAGCAGGTGCTCTTTGAAAAAATCCTGGAAGGGAAAGAGCGGTATCCCTTAGAGCCACCTTCGTATTTGGAGCTCCCTCTACCTGAGGCAGAACTTTTGGAAGAGCGCCTCGGGATTCTGCAGGAACTTGGCTTAGAAGCGGAGCCTTTTGGCAGAGGTGCTTTTGTTATCCGGGCAGCCCCTTTCCCATTATCATCGACTCTTTTACCAGAGCTTATGGAAAAAATCGTGGAAGAAATCCGGGAAACCAGTCGGCTTTCTGAAGAGGAGGTGCGGGAAAGATTGGCTTTGCGAATGGCTTGCCTGGCCGCTGTGAAGAAAGGCGATATACTTACTGCCGAAAGAATGCAGGAAATCGTTAATGAATTTTTCAACTCCTGGTCTCCATCCACCTGTCCCCACGGCCGGCCAGCTTTTTTCCTCCTGAGCCGGGAGGAAATAGAGCGAAGGTTCCTGCGAGGAAGATAGTACCGGGAGGGTGAAAATGAGGGTACTTTTTATTACAAGGCATGCCGATTATATTCCTTTTGGGCTTACGCATCTTTCCAGCATCCTTAAGAGAGAAGGACATCAGGTGGATCTGGTCATTGCTACTCATCAGGACCCCATCCAGGCGGCTAAGGAGTTTAAGCCGCAAATTGTGGGTTACACCATCTATACAGGCCTTCACCGCTATTACCTTGAACTCAACAAAGCCATAAAGGAGGCACTGGGTGGTAAAGTCCTCTCAGTTTTCGGGGGGCCCCATGCCACTTTCTTCCCCGAGGTGATTGAAGAGGAGGGCGTGGATGGAGTATGCATCGGGGAAGGGGAAGAGGCCATGGTGGATCTGGCCAATGCTCTGGAAGGAGGTTCAGATTACCTTTCAATTCCCAACTGGTGGTTCAAAAGGGATGGAGAGATAATCCGCAATCCCCTGAGGCCTCTGCTTGAAGATCTGGATTCTTTACCCTTTCCAGACCGCGAGCTTTTCTATTCCAAAGATGCTTTCAGTCGGGAGAGCGGGCTCAAGCATTTTATCTCCAGCCGTGGCTGTCCATACCGTTGTAGCTACTGTTACAATCAGGCTTTCAATGAGATATACCGCGGGCTGGGGAAAATCGTGCGGCACAGAAGTGTGGAAAACGTTCTGGAGGAACTCAGGTGGGTGAGAAGCAAATACCCCCTGCGGTTCGTGGTGTTCCTCGATGACCTTTTCATCTGGCCTCTGAAATGGGTGGAGGAATTTGCCGAGAAGTATCCGCGAGCGATAGGTTTACCCTTCTTCTGCAACGTGCGGCCGAACCTGGTGAGCAGGGAATTGGTGAGGCTTCTAAAGGAGGCCGGATGTCACAGCGTGGGAATGGGAGTGGAAACCGGCGATGAGGAGGTCAGGAGGAAACTCCTCAATAGAGATGTAAGCCAGGAACAAATTCTGGAAGCAGCTCGTCTTATCAAAGAAGCAGGTTTGAGGCTCATAACGACCAATATGATAGGACTTCCTGGTGGCTCTCTGGAGATAGACTTCAAGACTCTGGAGCTCAATATTGCCTGCCGGCCCGATTATGCCAACGTTTTCCTTTACCAGCCCTATCCCAGGACAGCCCTCGGGGAGTACGCGAGGGAACACGGCTTATTGGATGGTTTCTACGATGATATAGGACCGTCTGCCTGGGATCATTCCATAATCAAGTTTTCAAAAGGGGAAAAAAGGCAGATTGAGAACTTCTCTAAGCTTTTCGCCCTGGTGGTGGAGTGGCCTTTCCTGAAGCCGCTGGTGAGGTTACTTATCCGACTGCCGCCAAACCCTCTTTTCCGGCTTGTATACAAGCTCTGGAAGGGCTACACGATAAAGGCTAGGATTCATCCTTATCCAATCTCTCCAAGGGAGTTCTGGCAAACAGTCAGGCATTTCCTGAGGATGTATTGAAATGAAGGGGAAAAAAGAGCGAGAGCCGTACGCTTTCCTTTTGTGGGCTTTAATAGTTTCTTTCCTGGTTTCAAGCCTTTTCATTTCGGTGGGAGCCGCAGGGGCGGTTTTAGTTTACGCCTATGTTGCCCCGCAGCTTCCCCCACCGGAAGAGCTGGCCCAAAGAGCTGTGGCTTTCTCCAGTTCTAAGATTTACGATCGGGAAGGCCGCCTCCTCTACGAAGTAATCCCGCCAGGAGGAGGTAGGAGAACGGTAGTACCCCTGAGTTCTATATCCCCCTACCTTATAATGGCCACTGTCGCTACCGAAGATGCCCGCTTCTTCCAGCACAGGGGGGTCGACCCTCTCGCTATCCTGAGAGCTCTCTGGCAGGATATTAGGGCAGGTAAAGCAGTATCTGGAGCCAGCACGATACCTCAGCAACTTGTCCGGAACCTACTCCTCCCTCCTGAGGAGAAAAGCCAGCGAACTTTGAAACGCAAGATAAAAGAGGCAATTCTTGCGGCAGAAATATCCCGCCGCTATTCCAAGGAGACCATCCTGGAACTTTATCTGAATGAGATTTATTACGGCAACATGGCCTATGGGGCCGAAGCCGCTGCCCAAACTTACTTCGGAAAGAGCGCTTCTGAGCTCACCCTCGCCGAGGCCTCCTTCCTGGCCGGATTACCCCAAGCTCCGGCCACTTACGACCCCTACACTAACTTCAAAGCCGCCAAGGCCAGGCAGGCGGATGTCCTGCGGCTCATGGTTGAGGCGGGTTACATAACTCCGGAGGAAGCCGAGAAGGCTTATCAGGAGGAACTTAAATTAGTTCCACCGCGCTTTGAAATGAGAGCACCCCACTTTGTAATGTACGTCCGTCAGCTCCTGGAACAACGCTATGGACCAGAAGTGCTCTACAGAGCTGGCCTCAGGGTTTACACCACTCTTGACCTGCTCCTCCAGGAAATGGCCCAGGAAATCGTAAAGAGGCAGGTGGAAAAAATCAAAGAGAGAAAGGTGACCAATGGAGCTCTGCTGGCCATAAAGCCACAGACCGGGGAAATCCTGGTTATGGTAGGAAGCGCCGATTTCTACGACGAAAAAATCAGTGGGCAGGTTAACATGGCTTTAGCTCCCCGTCAGCCAGGCTCAGCCATAAAGCCTATCACTTATTTGGCCGCTTTTGAAAAAGGCTGGACCCCCGCTACGGTGATCTGGGATGTTCCAGTAGAGTTCCCCGATGGCTATAAGCCCACCAATTACGACAACCGCTTCCATGGTCCCGTTACGGTGAGGGTTGCCCTCGGAAGTTCCTACAATATACCCGCTGTAAAAGCTCTGCAGTTTGTTGGGATCCCTTCTTTCCTGGAGATGGCCCGACGCCTCGGTATTACTTCTTTCACCAGGTCCGATTACGGCCTTTCCATAACCCTCGGTGGGGGGGAAGTGAGCCTACTGGAACTCACCGCCGCCTACGCCGTTATAGCCAATGGTGGCAGGAGAGTCCCGCCGGTGGCCATCCTCCGGATAGAAGATGCTGCTGGTAGAGTTCTGGAGGAGTACACCCCACCACCCGGAGACCAGGTTATCTCCCCTCAACATGCTTACCTTATAACTCACATCCTGGCCGATAACTGGGCCAGGACCCCTACTTTCGGCCCTAACAGCGTGTTGAAGCTTTCAAGACCTGCTGCTGTCAAAACCGGCACAACAGACGACTGGCGTGATGGCTGGACTATAGGCTATACACCGGACCTGGTAGTAGGAGTGTGGGTGGGGAATGCCGATAATTCTCCAACCAAGAGGGTTCCGGGTGTGAGGGGAGCCGGCCCTATCTGGCGTGAATTTATGGAAAAAGCCCTTGCCAATGTTCCACCGAAGGATTTCCATCGCCCCCCAGGGATTGTGGAAGCAGAAATATGCGCTAAATCGGGGGCAAAGCCTTCTGAATATTGTCCCGAGAGAAGGATGGAACTTTTCGTAGCCGGGACAGAACCCAATGATCCGTCAAAAGATTTCTATCAGAAAGTTCGGATAGACAGGCTCACCGGAAAGCTCGCCACCGAATATTGCCCTCCCCATCTGGTGGAGGAACGCATCTATGAAGTTTACCCTCCAGAAGGGGAATGGTGGGCTCTGCAACACAACATACCTCAGCCTCCCAAGGAATACTGCCCCCTCCATACATTTTCACCCGAGGTCAGGATTGATTACCCCCTGGAAGGGCAAACACTCCAGGGCTTGATTGAGATCAGGGGTACGGTTAAGGTTCCGGATTTCTCCCACTACATAGTGGAGTATGGGCTTGGCCCTGACCCGGCGCGGTGGACGGCAATTGCTGGGCCGGTGTGGGTAATGGTAGAAAATGGCCTCCTGGCCCTATGGGATTCTTCGCTTGTGGAAAATGGATTTTACACTGTGAGGATTGTAGCCTTTGACCGTCTGGGCAATTTCTGGGAAGCCCGGGTGTGGCTTACGGTCTTCAATCTAGTACCCACCCCAACTCCAACCCCAACACCCGAGCCTACCCCAGTTCCTGCTTCTCCCACTCCTGCTGCGACCCCCGAACATTAAACTTCTAAAGGAGGTCAGGTAAGTATGCTTATAGTAAAATCGGTTGGGCCTGTAAAAGCCTTCAAAATGGGCAGAGATATACTGCCGGGTAGGGCTTTCTATTTTACTTCAGCCTATTTAGTGGATGGCCTCTTAATAGACGCCGGGAACCCCCACCAAAGGGGGGAATTTCTCAAAGCCCTGGAAAATACCCCCATCCATACCCTGGTAAACACCCACTCCCATGAAGATCACATCGGGGCCAATAGCCTCCTGGAGAAGCGGGGCATAGCGATAAAAGCTCACCGGGAAGCCTTGCCTATCCTCCGCAACCCTTCCCTGCTGGGAATGACCTTCTATCGCCGGTTCTTCTGGGGAATTCCAGAGCCATCGGAGGCTTCCCCGGTGGGTGAAAAGGTGGAAACGGAGAAGTATTCTTTCCTGATAATAGAAACTCCCGGCCACTCCCCGGACCATATAGCCCTTTATGAACCGTCGGAGGGGTGGCTTTTCAGCGGAGATGCTTACGTGGGCGGAAAAGACCTGGCTTATAGGAAAGTTTACAGACCCAAATTGATAATGGAATCTCTCAGGAAACTGGCCTCTTTGGAGATTAGCTACCTGTTTCCAGGAAGCGGGACCGTTCATCAGAATGGGCGGGAGAAAATTTTAGCAAAACTTGAGAGCCTTGAAGAACTAAAGGAGCGCATTCTGGAGTTGCACCAGCGGGGGTTCCCATCCAGTGTTATCGCCCGGAAAATCGTTGGGCATGAACCAGCTATCACGTGGCTAACCTTTGGGGATTTCAGCGCTCTCAATCTGGTGGAGTGCTTTTTGAGAGACTTCGCCTGATAACAGAGTTATCTGGAAACCTGTTCCCCAGAACTCCCCTTTTATCGGCTCTGCTGCGCTCCTGCAGGGTCTTTAGAAGTTCCGGAGCCCGTCCACAGGCTGGGAGCAAAAAGTTACAGTTCACCACTATTTTGGAGGATGTTTTGTAGTTCTACCCGCTTTACACTGAAACCTATCGCTGGAAGGGCCACCTTCTGCGCCTGGGTATTTCTCCGAGAACTTTTAACCCCAGAGCTTCCAGCTCTTCCCGGGAGCGAACAGATACATCAAGATAATCCAGGAGGAAAGCCAGGGCTATTCCAGCACCCAGAGCCAGAACCAGCTTTATCGGAAGGTCCAGCTTTTCCCGCAAGCTCGGCCCGATGGGGTAGATAACCGGTGGGTCTATTATTATTAATCTGGCTTCCTGCCCTCCGAGCTGGGGGAAAAACTCTTGAGGCTTCTGAATTAACTCCGCCACTGTTCCTGCTATTTCCTGAAGCTGACGAGGGTCATGCCAGGAAAGATGGACGGTAAGGACCCTGTGCTTTGACTCTGAAGCTATGGTTCCATACAGGCTTCCTGGGGGGAGCGAAATCCTTGATGCTACTTTGTCAGCGAAGGTTCGGCCTCTTACCACCTCTGCCATATCATCCACCATATACTCTGAGGCGAGCCAAGTGTAGTAGCGGTCGTATTCGTAATAGTTACCTCCCGATTGAGGGATCACTCCTACTACGAAACGCATAGAAGCACCGTAACGAGGAGCAGAGGGACGCCGGGTGAGGAAGCTGCCCGCCAGGACTATAAGAAAGATCAGGGCTATAAGCCAAAAGTAGCGTCTTAGAACTGCCCAGTATCTTCGCAATTCCATGACTCTTCCTCCATAGCGCATCCACCGAGCTCTTCCAGAGCTTCAAGGACTTTTCTCAAGGCTTCGGCTGGGGATTTAAGGACTAATTCGGGGTCAAGGTGGAGGGGAACCCAGCCCAAAGCAGCCAGCTCATAATCCTGAGCAGCGGATTTCTCCCGCACCAGACCCGAAAGGAGCGGTTCTTCATCGCACATCACAGCCAATTTCCCTCTGCGGCAGAAGAAAGCGAAATCTACTTCCTTTTCTTCTTCTTCCCCGTGAATAAGGAAGCGCCTCTCGGCAGGAAGGCCGTTTTCCCGGAACATCTCCCACAGGCTTTCTTCAGCTTCGCCTCCAATCCAGAGGTCATTTATTTCCTGGGCCCTGAAGAGTCTGCCTAAGGTTGTGGGGATAAAAGTAATTCGGCGAAGCCTACGGCTTGGTATCGGCCTGGGAAGCCTCTCAAGGGGGCCTATTTCAATTTTGTAGTACCAATCTTTGGCTCTGGGATGGGCTGATTCATCCGGCAGGAGCTCTTCCCTACGCGCAAGACGATAGGCTTTAACAGGCGCATAATAGTTTATTGACAGCCCCTCAGGGCCGAAAACCTTTGTCTGATAGAAAGCCAGGTATTCTGCTCCGAGGCGGGAAGGCGCCCTTTTTACCGGTATCCTGTACCACCCTTCCCGGCGCGCTATTTCCATATCCCTCAGGTTGTTCATTACTACCACCAGAACAGGAGCCATTTCATCCATTATTCCACCTCTAACTCTGGCGCAAATTTTTTCAGGTTTTCCCTGAGCTCAAGAAGGGCCAGGTCCCGTGCTTTCGCTTCCAACATTATATCAAAATTTCGGTTTTTCGCCTTCATAGCCATACGGCAGAAAGCGATGAACTCAAAAGGGTCCACAAAATCGGCATGCTCGGAAGGGTGCGGAGGGTAAGCCCTCTTCTTCCCGCCCTCTCCCATCAGCTTCATGGCCGTTCTGGGGGAGCTGAAGTGAACTTTGGGGGTTATACTTTCTGGCCATGTTTCAAGGCAGAGGCTAAGGGCTTCGTTCTCTTCCATACCATCGCTATGGTTGAGAAAGTGAAGGTGATCAAAAGTTATGGGAATCCCTGAGCGCTTATGAACCCAGAGGAGATCTCTGACCGAGAAAAGGGAATCATCGTTCTCCAGAGATAAACGGGAGCGAACCTCCTGTGGCACCTTTTCCAGAACCCGGCACAGGCGATCCAGGGCTGAGGCTTTATCTCCGTAAGTTCCTCCCGCATGGATAACCACGACTGCGTCGGGGCCCAGCCCCATCGCGTCCAGGATCCTGGCTAAAGCGGCAACACGCTGGAGGCTGCGTTCCACTGTTTCCTGGTGGGGCGAGGTCAAGTTGACATAGGAAGGGTGGAAGGAAAGACGTATTCCTCTCTCCCGGGCCATTCTTCCAAATTCTTCCAGTTCTCTGGAACATTCCTCTATCTGATGGTGGAAGGCCGGAAGGCCAGGATGTGTTACATAGGGAGCGAGTTCCGAAGCGAGCCTGTAGAATTTTATCCCCTTGCGCTCAAGGTAAAGGATTATATCCCGCAAGTAAGCCAGGCTCACGCTCAGGTGAGGGCTGTTCTGCCATCGGCGGGAATCATAGGGCCTGAGGCCAGGGTGCCCCAGGATTTTGACGGGGAAACCCAGGCGCAAGATTTCCTCCTAACGGGAGAATCGGCCCATGAGTTCGGCTACGGCCAGGATGTGACCTTCCATGGCTCTTAAAATCTCAGCTTTACGGGCTTTCGGTGGGATGTTCAGGGTTTTATCCAGGGCATAAAGTCTGAAAAAGTAGCGGTGCGTGGAACCTGGCGGAGGACACGGCCCATCATAGCCTATCTTCCCAAAGCTGTTGAATCCTTGAAAGGAGCCATCTGGCAGGGAAGGGAGTGGGGGAACACCTTCGGGCAAATTTGTGGTGGAGGGAGGGATGTTGTAGAGAAGCCAGTGGTTGAAGGGGCCTCCCGGGGCATCAGGATCATCGCATATGAGCACCAGGCTCTTAGCCTCCGCTGGGACTCCAGTCCACCCAAGGGGTGGTGAAATGTTTTCACCTTTACAGGTATAACGTTCGGGTATAAGGCTCCCGTTAGTAAAAGCCGGGCTGAAAAGGCTCATACCCGGCACGGTTGGGGTGGGGATAGGGGAAAGCAAAGCAGGGGTAAAAGTTGGGGTTGGAAAAGGAGGAGGGGATACAGGAGCAGTGGCTGGTCGGCAGGAAAGGGCGAGAACAGCGGTTATTATCAGGAGAAAAAGGTTTTTTCCTTTCATGCTTACCTCCTCAAAAACCTGGAGAAAGCCCGGCGGGCTTTTAAAATCTCCGGAAAAGGCCAGCAACGTAAAAGGGGAAGCGAGCCAGCATGGTCCTGTAGGAAAGTTTGCCCTCAAACATCCGGGCAAAATCTGCAATGATAAAGGGGTTACGGACCCCCAGTTCAAAACTGATTTCGGGATAGCGGTAGAAGACCCAAGCCCAGAGGCGAGCTGCTTTGAAGTTAGGGGCTAAAATCCTGTGAACTGCCCTGGTGTAAGAGGGCAGGTCGCCTTTGAGGATGGCCTGAACGGCAAGGTGTGCGCTCTTCACCCCATACCTTATGCCTTCTCCGAGAAGTGGGTCCATCATTCTGGCAGCGTCGCCAATTAGAACCGTTCGCGAGGAGTGAAGCCTGCGGTCCTTTAGGTAAACAGGCAAGGGGTGAGCCCTCAACGGAATCTTATCCGCGGGAAGGCCCAGGCGAGCCATCCAGTAGAGAAAAGTGGTCTTAAGGTTATCGCGGGTCTTGCCCATAGCCCCAATGCCCGCAGAAAGGACAGCTTTTTTAGGAAAAACCCATATATACCCCGGGTTTACGACTCCAAAGAGAAAGAAAGCTTTATTAAAGAAATCCAGAAGCTTTTCGTCAGCCGGGATTTCAGCCTCGAGGGCCGCTCCCACAGGGCCACCAGTTTCAAAATCAAGGGCTCGGGCTACCACCGAATTAGCTCCATCGGCTCCGATAAGGTAACGGGCCTGCCACCTGTATCCTTTTTCGGCTAACACGGTGACTTTGTCTCTATCTTCATAAACTCCGATGACTTTTACCCCTTCGGCCACCTCTGCCCCGGATTTCTCCAGGACAAACCAGTCAAACTGATCCCTCATCACCATCAGGACGGGTGAGGTGGGGAAGGGTACATCGACCTCTTTCTTACCCCGGAAAGAATAACGGACTCCGTTAATTTCCCTTTCAATCACCGGCTCAAAGTTGAGGTGGAAGAACTGTAGAACTGAACGGGGCACACCTCCGGCACACGGTTTATAGCGAGGGAGTTTTTCTTTTTCTATCACGAGCACCTTTGTCCCTTGCCTTTTGAGGAAGAAAGCTGCCGATGCTCCTGCTATCCCCCCGCCTACCACAATTACGTCGTAAATCATGGTGCTTGCTCCTTACAAGGTTATGGAAGAGCCGGCGGGGAAAGGCACAACACCATCCCCTAAAATCTCCCTCAAAATAGTAAGGGCCCTGGCACCAGTGCAATGGTTGATGTAAAGCCTTAATACACCCCAGTCCTTAAGGGTCTCCCCCGTCCTAAGTATGGTGAGCTCATCAGCATCCTCTAAATGAAGGCCTCCGAAGATGGCTTCCACGGGTTTTCGGAATCTTTCTTTTACGACGTTCAGGGTGTTGAGGATTCCCGCATGGCAGCATCCGCATACTACGGCTAATTTATTTCCCAAATCCAGTATGAGGGCGATATCATCCCGGTAAGGGTCAGGGACAAGGCGTCCTTCAATTCGGGCAAAATGGCGTTCACTGCGCCCCTCTGGCTCTGTCCTTGGGCTTATATCCCCCGAGGTCCAGATACCAGGGCTCACTTCCACAGGGTCTTTTCTCAGGATAAGCCTGAGCTTCAACATGGCTGCGGCCCAGCTTATGGGGAAACTTACATCTTTAAGCCTTTCTTCCCGGAGGGAGAAGCGGGGGATGAAGATATCGGGATGAGCATACACAGGAGTATCTGGTGTGCGTTCCAGGATGGCAGCCAATCCTCCTGTATGGTCAATGTGAGCGTGGCTTAGAACTATAGCTGAAAGGCTCTCGGGCTCAATTTCCAGGCGCGCCAGGTTCTGAAGGATCACTTTACCATTGGGGCCCGTGTCAAAGAGGATATAACGTTCATTGTGCTCAATTAGAAACGAGAGGCCATGCTGGTTCAAAAGCCTTGCACCAGGAAGTACAGAATCATCCACCACGCAGCTTACTTTCACGCTTTACCTCCCCTCAGCTTTCTGATGGCCAAAGGCAACTTGCCCGGAAGGTCTCCTGCTGTGGGGCCAGCCTCCCCCAGCTCTTCCTTTACCATTTCCCCGGCTAAAGAGTGCACGTAAGTCCCGACTACCGCAGCTTTAATGGGCTCAAGGCCCTGAGCTATGAACCCAGCGATCGCTCCAGCCAGAACATCACCGCTTCCTGCGGTGGCCATGGCCGGGTTGGCAAATGGATTTATGTATACCAAACCTTCAGGAGATGCTATGCAGGTATAAGCTCCCTTGAGGACGATTACTTGACCCCATTCCTGGGCCTTCTCCAGGGCCAAATCAATGCGGCGCCGATTTATCTCTTCGGTAGAGAGCCCGCAGAGCCTTGACATCTCCCCCGGATGAGGGGTCAGGACGTTTAACCCCTTTAGTTCTTCCCACCAGAGGGGCAGATCGGCAAGGGCATTGAGGCCGTCGGCATCTATTACCATAGGCGGTAAAGGAGGAAGGGGCGTTTCCTGGCTTCCAAGGAAGCCCATTTTCCTCTTTTCCCACTTTCCCCTGATTAGCTGGTGAACGAACTCAACTGTTTGCTTATCCCTTCCAAGGCCAGGGCCTAACAGAATCGCCTGGTAGGAGGGCCAGCTTTCGGAAAGAACTTCCAGAGCGTCGGGCACTATGGCACCCATGTCACTCGGAAGGAGCAAAAAGGTGGTTTCGGTAAGCTTTGAGGCAACGATGGGGTGGATGGAGCTGGGTATGGCCATAGTGACAAGCCCTGCCCCTACCCTCATGGCCCCCAGGCCTGCCAGGCAGGGAGCTCCTGTGTAATTGGTGGAGCCTGCTATGATCAGAACCTTGCCGAAGGTCCCCTTGTGGCTTCCTTTGGGTCTGGGAGGAAGCCATTTTTGAACCAGCTCCGGTGTGACCAATTCAACCCGAATGCCAGAGGCCAGCTCTTGTGGGATACCGATATCGGCCACTAATAGCTCACCTGTAAGCTCCGCCCCTGGAAAAAGGAAATGCCCCCTCTTTGGAAAACCAAATGTTACTGTGATATCAGCAGGGACAGCTGCCGGATCAGATTCCCCGGTAGTCCCATTTACCCCTGTCGGTATATCTACTGCCACGATGAAGGGACGGTGTTTCGCGGTAGAGGGCAACGCCCTCACCGAACGAATTGAAACCTTAGCGGGGGGATCAAATCGTTTCTCCCTTTCTTGAGCGAGGGTCCGGAGTATCAGTTCAAGGTCTCTCTTCACCGGTGGGCGGAACCCTGTACCCAGGAGGGCATCTACCACGATTTCGGCCTCTTTGAGGAGGCTCTGGAGGTTTTTGAGGTCTTCGTCTTCTTGGGCGAAAACCAGCGTAGTCCCTTCTTGGACGAGCCTGTCCACCAGGGGGTCACTTTCGGTTTGCCTTTTCCAAAGATAGGCTGTTACCTTGACTCCAGCCTTGAGGAGGTAATAGGCAGCGACCAGGCCATCGCCGCCGTTGTTACCTGGCCCTACCAGGACCAGCACAGTTTTAGGCGTGGGCTTAAGGGCCAGGATAACCCGGGCCACAGCGTGGCCGGCTTTTTCCATCATCCCGGCCACTGTAATCCCCTTTGAAACAGCCTCTTTCTCCAGAGAAGCCATCTCTTCGGCGGTTACTACTTTCACAAGACCCCTCCGGTTTCAGATTTCTTCAAAGGGCGCCAGGGAACGGCGTGTCCTCCTCCGTATGACCCCTTTAGTTTCCAACTCTTTGATTAATCCAGCCACCTCCTCCACGGTTATATCAACCCAAGCTTTTCTCAAGGTTTCGGTGATTTGCATTATATTCTGGGCCCTTGTCAGGCTCATAACCAGGGCCCTGGCTTTGGGGGAAGAACCCGCATCCTTGAGGGCTTCTTCCGGAGTTCGGTACTGGAGCCCGATCTCAAAAAGGATGTCTGGCGGAGGAAGGGCCTCTTCCACCTTCGCCGGAGCTGGAACTTCAGGGATTTCGGGGCAGATTTTCTGGGCCTGTCTGGCGGCAAGGAGCAGGACACCTTCCTTTTCAAAGCCTTCCAAGACAAGGATGCAGGAGCGGGAAACCTTAAAAGCCATGATTTTTCTTCCCCCTTCTAGGCCCTTTACCTGATAATCGCCTACTTCCCACAATTCTGACCCAGCCTTTACAATTTTAGAGGCTAAATCTTCGGTTTCGGGGGCAAGTTCAGAGTGGATTTTTTCCCCTTTCCGATTGAAAAGGGCCCAGCGGGTTCCCGGGGGTATAAGCTCTCGGATCCTGGGGATAACTTCTTCCATAACTCTTTCTCCTAACAGGGTTTCAGAGTCAAGGCCCTGCAGCACAGGAAAGCTTTAAGCTCGGCTCCTTCCTTAGGAATAATAGAACAAATTCAGGAATCACGCAAGGATTTGACCAGACTTAAAGCAAAGGCTAAAATTTCCCCAGGCCCTGGGGGTGGGTAAAGGGGGCTTGGGGGAACTTCCCTCAATCCCAGAATTGGAGGTGCAACATGTTAGAAGCACTCCTTACGCCTCAGCAAAGAAAACTGCGGGAAGAAGTCAGGGATTTTGTTAAATGGGTTCCCCGCCAGCTTATTTTGGACATGGATGCCGATAAGGTGCGTTATCCCAGAGAATTTGTGGAGGAAGCTGCCCGGCGGAACCTTCTCGGGCTGCGCTTTTCTCCCGAATACGGAGGAAGAGGCTTAGGCTGGGCCGAAGAAATCATCGCCCTTGAAGAGGTAGGAGTTCTTGGCACTTCCCTGGCCTGTCTCTATTCCCTTCCAAGCATCGTTGGGGAAGCCCTTCACAAGTTTGGCACACCAGAGCAAAAGGAGCGATGGTTAAAACCACTCCTCCAAGGCAAGTTAATGGCTGCTGAAGCCCTCACCGAACCAAGAGGGGGTTCCGATTTCTTCGGAACTACCACCACCGCTCAAAGGGAAGGTAACCATTACATCTTAAGAGGCCACAAACGCTTCATTGTGGGGGCTGAAGGAGCTGATTTCTTCCTGGTTTATGCCAGAACTGACCCCAGTGCACCCTCCCATCAGGCTCTTACGGCTTTCATCGTGGAAAGGGGGCCGGGGGTTGAGGTGCAGTATATATATGGCTTGATGGGAACAAGAGGGGGTGGGACAGGTAAGGTCTACTTCCGGGATGTGAGGGTTCCGGTTGAAAATGTCATTGGGAAGGAAAATGGCGGTGCTGACGTCTTCTGGCACATGATGATTCCGGAGAGGATGACCAGCGCGGCGGGAGCTCTGGGCATGGCCAGAGCGGCTCTGGAGATAGCCGCCCGATATTCAGACAAACGCAAGGCTTTCGGGCAGAAAATTCGCTCTTTCCAGGGGGTTTCCTTCAAAGTGGCCGAGAGCATTACTTTACTGGATGCGGCCAGAGGACTTGTTTATTTGGCCGCAAAAACGATAGATGAAGGAGATGAACCTGGCCGAGTCAGGAGGCTTGTCTCGGAAGCCAAGAAATTCGCCACTGAAGCTGCCTGGCAAATTGTAAATCACGCGATGCAGATTCTCGGAGGCATAGGTTACACCACCGTCTACCCCATCGAAAGGCTGCTGCGGGACACAAGGCTGATTATGATCTGGACCGGCACCAACGAAATCATGAACCTTATAATCCAGCATGAATATTTCAAAGAGCTTCTGGAGACAAAGCCTGAGGTGAGGGATGTAGAAGCCGATGCGCCTGAAGCGCACAGGGAGGAGGAGAAAGTATACGAATGACCTTCCTTCAGAAAATCAGGGCAAAAAGCCCAGAGGGTTACGGGGCACCCCGTTAAGCCTTATCTCAAAGTGCAGGTGGGGTCCAGTGCTTTTGCCCGTATTCCCCGAAAGGCCTATTATCTGGCCCTTGTGAACTGACATCCCCACATCGACCTTTACCACGCTGAGGTGAGCATAATATGTCATGAACCCGTTGCGGTGGTCTATTACGACCAGTTTTCCGTACCCTTGATCGTTCCAGCCTGCATAAACTACGAAGCCTGAATCGGCCGCATAGACAGGGGTACCCTCAGGCACTCCAAGGTCTATAGCCCGATGAAGCCGCCAGTAATACTGGGTTATATAGAGCACTCCATCAATTGGCCAGGCGAACTTTCCAGTCCCCTTGGCTGCACCGGGTGGTATCGGTCCTGTATAATGGCGGACAATCTTTGGTTTGTAAGGTTTCTCGCCACCGGGCACTATGATCTTTTGCCCCGGGGTCAGTTCGTAAGGAGGTTTCAGGTTATTGAGAGGGAAGTTTATTATGGCCGAAGGGTCTACCTTGTATTCCTTGGCCAGCTTCTCCACTGTGTCACCGGCTTTCACCGTGTGATAGACGCCGGAAACAGGCAATATAACGATTTCCATCCCCACTGGAAGCCAGTCCGGATTGTCTTCCAGATCGGGGTTTGACCACATAATGGTTTCAGGGGTTATGCCGAAGCGCCTGGCAATATCGAAAACCGTATCTCCAGCCTGGACCGTATAGGTAATAACAGTATCGCGGGGTCTTTCCTGAATCACGGTGTGGAAGACAGGGAAAGGGCTCAAGGCTTCATTCCAGAAGGAATGCATATTTGTGGGGGCTGCTATGGAAAGGAGCCCTTTACGTTCAGAGGTAGAGGACGGAACCGTCAGCCATTCATCTGGAAATTTAATGGGCACTCCCTCGGCCAGCATTACAAGGAAGAAAAATCCTGCTGCCAGGAAAGGGGGAAGCTTTCTCATTGCATGGGCCTCAGGGGATGGACTTATTGAGGAGTTCTAAGAATTCCCTGTTACTGCGGGTTTTGCGCATGTGGTCGAGAAGTGCCTGCATCGCATCAGTTATATCCATTCCGGAACCGCTGGGGGGAGGAGAAATCATGTAAGAGAACATCCGGCGCATGAGCCATACTCGGTTAAGGGTGTATTCGTCCAGGAGAAGCTCTTCGCGGCGAGTGCCAGATTTTTCAATATCAAAAGCTGGGAATATGCGTCTTTCCTGGAGTTTACGGCTTAGGTGCAATTCCATATTGCCGGTACCTTTGAATTCCTCATAGATTACATCGTCCATGCGGCTTCCGGTATCTATTAAACAGGTGGCTATAATGGTCAGGCTTCCCCCTTCCTGGATATTACGGGCCGCGCCGAAGAAGCGTTTGGGTGGGTAAAGGGCAGCAGGGTCAATACCCCCCGAGAGAGTTCTTCCGCTTACGGGGACCAGTAAGTTATAGGCTCTGGTCAGGCGTGTTATCCCATCCAGAAGGATTACCACGTCTTTTTTGAGTTCTACCAGTCTCTTGGCCCTCTCTAAAGCCAGTTCAGCCACCCGGGCGTGGTTTTCTACCGGGTCATCAAAGGTGGAGGAGATCACTTCCACTCTGGGATCAACCGAGCGCTCGAAGTCCGTTACCTCCTCTGGGCGTTCTCCTATCAGGAGCACCATCAGGTGGATATCGTCGTAGTTAGTGGTGATGGCATTGGCTATGTGCTTAAGGACAGTGGTTTTTCCGGCTTTCGGAGGAGAAACGATTAGGCCACGTTGCCCTCGGCCAATGGGAGCGATGAGGTCCAGAAGCCTTGTGGTGAGGTTATCGGGTCTGGTTTCCAGTCGGATCTGCTTGTTAGGGAAGATGGGGGTGAGTTCATCGAAGTGGGGGCGGTTTTTGGCCAGTTCAGCGTCCATACCGTTTACGGCTTCGACTTTTATTATGCTGAAGTATCTCTCGTTTTCCTTCGGTGGGCGGACGTGGCCGATAACGAAATCTCCGGGCCTGAGGGCAAAGCGCTTGATTTGGGAAGAAGATATGTAAATATCCTCGGGGCCGGGTAGAAGGTGGTCGGATCGGAGGAACCCGTGGCCTTCGGGCATTATATCCAAGATTCCACCCCCGAATATATAGCCCTGTCTTTCGGCGCTGGCCTTCAGGATACGCAGGATCAGCTCGTTTTTCTTAAGTCGGCTGTAGCCGCTTACTCCCAGGCTTTTAGCTATATCCTGAAGTTCGTTTAAAGTTTTGCTTTCCAGCTCAGCCACAGAAAAATCTGGAGGCAGGAGTCCTACACCGGTTTCAAGCTCCAGCACTTTTACACCTCTCCAAAGGGGATTTTTAAATTACAATGGGGCATGTTTAGTTCTGTGAGGCTTTAAATTCTTCGTCATAAAGCGGGCGACGGGATTCGAACCCGCGACCTTCTCCTTGGGAGGGAGACGTGCTACCTCTGCACCACGCCCGCACAAGAGCCCTCGGTCGGACTCGAACCGACACCCCGGCGCTTACAAGGCGCCTGCGCTACCGATTGCGCTACGAGGGCATTAATATTTTAGCCGCCCATCGGATTCGAACCGATAACCTGGCGCTTACGAGGCGCCCGCTCTACCCGTTGAGCTAGGGCGGCCCAGAATGGAGCCGAGGGGAGTCGAACCCCTGACCTCGTCAATGCCATTGACGCGCTCTCCCAGCTGAGCTACGGCCCCATTCGAACCAGGTGGCCAGCGGGTCTCGAACCCGCAACCCTCGGAGCCACAGTCCGATGCTCTGCCAATTGAGCTATGGCCACCGCCCTTTGGGGCAGGGTGGATTCGAACCACCGACCTCTCCCTTATCAGGGGAGTGCTCTGGCCACCTGAGCTACTGCCCCTTTCGCTTTTCTATTATAATATAAAGCCCACTATTTTGCAAGTCCTTGAATTGAAAGTAGCCCGCCTTCCCAAAGTTTTCATTTATGGCAAATTGTGGTAAAATAAAAACCAAATGGAGCGCACCCCAGCAAAAGTTAAGGAGAGAAAGCCATGAAAGAGGAGGTGAGAAATTTTCTGGAGTATCTGCGTAAGGAAAAGGCTTACTCCGAGCATACCATAGAAAGTTACTGGAATGACCTTTCTTACGCAGCGAATTTCTTCTTCAAGAAGAAGGGTGCCACTTTCAAATGGGCTGACTTGAAACCAACGGATGTGCAGGAGTTTGTTTCCCACCTCAGGGGGAGAGGCTATGCTATGAGCTCCATCTCCCGGAAAATCTCCTCTTTTCGATCGTTCCTTCACTTCCTCCACCGGGAAGGCGTAATAGCCCAGAGCTATTCTGAGCTTCTCGGAGGGGCCAAAACGCCGAAACGTCCTCCCAAGTTCTTGTCCGATGAGGAACTATCCAAACTCCTGGAAGCCCCGTCAGCTCAGGGTGGGCCGAAGGCTTTGAGGGATAAAGCTATCCTTGAAGTCCTTTCCTCCACAGGAATGAAAATCATTGAGCTTGTAGCTCTGAATTTGGACGATGTGGACCTGGCCTCAGGGGCTGTGCGGATCATATACAAGAAGGGGAAGGAAAGGGTAGTAAGCCTGAGCGACCAGGCCCGGGAAGCCCTGAGGGTGTATATAGAACAGGGCCGCATGCGCCTTATAAATCCTCAAAACCCAACTGACGCCCTTTTCGTAAACGCCAAAGGCCAGAGGCTCACACGCCAGGGGGTTTGGGTAATAGTAAAACAATACGCCAGAAGCGTGGGGATGGAGACAAGCCCGAAGATCTTCCGCCACTCCCTCATCCGCAAGAAACTTCTGGAAAAAGCGAAGCCCAGGGATCTGAAAAAAATCCTGGGCTACTCAGGCCACCTGGATACGACCCTTTACAGCGGAGAATAGGGATATGACCGAAGCCTTCTTCTCCCACTCGGACTATTTGCGTTTTGCCGCTTTATTCAAAGAAAAACTGGGATGGATACCGGCAGTGGGGATAATCCTGGGCTCTGGCCTCAATCCCGTAGCCGATGAAGTAGAAGTGGAAGCTTCAGCCCTTTACAGCGAAATCCCCGGCTTCCCTGTCCCAATGGTGGCGGGACACGAAGGCCGAATCCTGGTCGGCAGAATAAACGGGTTTCCGATCCTGGTCTTCCAGGGCCGCCCCCATTACTATGAAGGCTACTCAATGCAGGAAGTAGTCCTCCCGATAAGGGTTTTCCAAGTATCTGGAGGCAAAGTATTGATTGTAACCAATGCTGCTGGAGGCCTTAACCCCTACTTTAAGCCCGGAGACTTGATGCTCATAACCGATCACATAAATATCCCAGGGCTGGCTGGTATCCACCCATTAAGGGGGCCCAATGAAGAAACCATCGGCCCCCGCTTTTTAGATATGGTCAACGCTTACGACCCTCAGCTTCGCTCCCTGGCTCAGAAGGCAGCTAAGAAAGCAGGGATTGAACTCCACGAGGGAATATACGTTATGCTCACAGGCCCGTCCTATGAAACCCCCGCTGAAATTCGTTTCCTTCGCCTCATAGGCGCCGATGCCGTAGGAATGTCTACCGTCCCCGAAGTCATAGCTGCCCGCCACGGCGGGATGAGGGTCTTAGGCATATCAGGCATAAGCAACGTCATCCCAATACAGCACGGAGAAAAAGGCCCTGACCATCAGGAAGTTCTGGAAGCGGGGAAGAAAATGGTCCCTAAATTGCAGGCTCTCCTCCGTCACCTCATCCCGATGATATACGAAACGGGGGTTTAAATGTCCATTCTCATAGAAATCCTGGCGAAGAATACCCACTGGCTCTGGCTTTTGTGTATAATCTGGGCCATATACAACCTTAGACAGGCTTTCCTGGCCCGCAGGGAGAGAAAGGCGGCGCGTTTCTCCCTGGAGAAAGAAGCTGCGCAGGCCCGCCTCTACCGGACATGGGGCTGGAGCGCGGCTCTCTTCTTTTTCCTGGGTTTCACCCTTTACCTCCAGCTGGCAATATCTCCAGGGTTGGAAAATCCGCCGCCAGCCCAGGAATCCGCCAGCAATGTTCTTCCCCTTCCCACGCCCACCCCAACCCCCAAACCCACCCCGACCCCTATTCCAACCCCTCCCAGGCCTCCAACTCCTCCCATGATTTACTTTCCCACCCCTGAGCTGACTCCGACTCCAACTCCGCTTCCCCCCTGTCCTAACCCGGGAGTGGT
Organism: Anaerolineae bacterium; assembly: GCA_025062375.1. Classification (NCBI taxonomy): domain Bacteria; kingdom Bacillati; phylum Chloroflexota; class Anaerolineae; species Anaerolineae bacterium. The sequence goes on from JANXAG010000006.1 coordinate 61,679, forward strand.
TATCACAAGCCCCGGGGTAAACGCTACTATAAGGGGCCCCGTGGAAATAAAGGGGACTGCGAACATCCCCAACTTTCAGTTCTACAAACTTGAGTTCGGAGCAGGCCAGAACCCCCAACTTTGGTCCTTCATCCTTTCCGGCAACACACCAGTCGTGGGCGGAACCCTCGGGATTTGGGATCCTTCCCCTCTACCGCCAGGGGAATACAGGCTTCGCCTCGTAGTGGTGGATATAACGGGAAACTACCCTCCTCCATGCGAGATTCCAATCAGGATTCAGAGGTAAAAGCTTATTGAAAGAGCAGTATATTCTTTGGAGGGAGAAGAAACCTTCCCAGCCGGGGATTTGGGAATTTCTTATTGTAACCCCACGCATCACCCTGGTAAACTGGGCCCGAACCGGCGGCAAGCTCTGCAGTACCCATTACGGGGTGGTGAACCTCAGGAGTGGGTGACCGGTAGTTAGGCGTGAGCAGGCCTGAACCCCTGAGCCCACAGAGGTGAAAGCGAGGTCAAACCCTATCCCGCAAAATTTTTAAAAGGGAGTGAGCTTCAGCCTTTTGGCCCGCCTGTGAGTGGGGCCCAGAACCGGCTGTAAACCCTGAACCAGCGGGGGTGGGAGAAACCACTGAAGGGAGGTGAAAATGATGATTATCTCGAGAAAAACCGATTATGGCCTGCGTATCCTTCTGGAGCTTTCCAAACTGCCTCAGGGAACAGCGATATCAGCCAAAGAACTGGCCTTCCGTCAGGGAATCCCCTTCCCATTCCTCAGCAAAATAATCGCCGATCTGGCCTCCAAACACATTGTGGAGACCAAGAGAGGAATGAAGGGGGGGATAAAGCTCTCTCTGACACCAGATTCCATCTCCGTCCTGGATATAGTGGAAGCCATAGACGGAGGCATAAACCTCTGTTACTGTTCCGCCCGCTCTATAGATTGCCAGCGGCAAAACTATTGCTCCATCCGCAAAAACCTCAAACTGGTGGAAGAAAAACTCAGGGAAGAACTCCGTAAAATTACCATCGCTGCCCTGACCCAGGAGGAGCTCAGGGCATTGGGGGAAGCCTAAAACGACGGAGGAACAGAGATGCCAATAGAGTTCGGGACCGACGGCTGGAGGGCCGTAATAAGCGATGATTTCACCTTTGAGAACCTCCGCTATGTAGCCCAGGGCATAGCCGAAGCCTTCGGACCTGGAAGGAAAATCGCCATCGGCTTTGACACCAGATTTCTTTCAGACCGCTACGCTGCAGAAGTGGCCAGAGTGCTGGCCGCCAATGGGATAACGGTCTACCTTACAAGAACAGATACTCCGACCCCGGTTCTGGCCTTTGCCATTTCCCACCTTAAGGCTGACGGTGGGGTGATGATAACCGCAAGCCACAATCCTCCGCGCTACAACGGTGTTAAAGTTAAAGGGCCCTACGGTGAACCCAACAAGGCCTTGGCTAAAAAAGTTGAAGCAATAATAAATGCCAACCTTGAGCGTAAAATTCCTCCCCGCCTTGTGGATTACGAAAAGGCCCTAGCTGAAGGAGCGATTGTAAGGTTCGATCCCGCCCCTCCTTACTTCGAGCACGTAAAGAAGCTGGTGGATTTCTCCCTTATAGCCCAAAGTGGCTTTAAAGTAGTGGTGGACCCCATGTATGGGGCCGGACGAGGGTATATAAAGAGTCTGCTTACAGAAGCGGGCCTCTCTTCAGTTTTAGAAATAAGGGGAGAAATGAACCCGGGCTTTGGGGGAATCCATCCGGAGCCTATAGCCCGCTATTTGGAGGCTCTGGTTCAGGCGGTAAGGGAGGGCAGAGATGTAGGCCTTGCCCACGATGGCGATGCCGACCGGATTGGGGCTGTTGACGCTGAAGGGAATTTTGTGGACCCTCAAAAGATTTTCGCCCTCATACTTCGCTATCTGGTGGAAGAAAAGGGGTGGAAAGGGGCTGTGGTTAAAACCATATCCACCACTATGGCTGTGGACAGGCTGGCTTCCCGTTACGGCCTGCCTCTCTATGAGACACCTGTTGGCTTCAACTACATAGCTGAGCACATGATCAGCGGAGACGTCCTTATGGGTGGGGAAGAATCGGGCGGGATGAGCGTGAAAGGCCACATCCCCGAAGGCGATGGAATCCTTATGGGGCTTCTGGTTCTGGAAGCGATGGCAGCCAGTTCAATGCCCCTTAAAGCTCTTGTGGAGGACCTGATTTCCGATCTTGGGCCTCTTCATTACGCCAGGAAAGATATTCCTTTGGAGAAGCCATGCTCAAAGAAAGCCCTCACCGAAGCTCTTAAAGCTTCAGTTCCCTCCCGGATAGCCGGGGTAGAGGTTAAAGGGATAAGCGATCTGGATGGTTTCAAATACTTCCTGGGTGAAGAAGGCTGGCTTCTCGTAAGGCCATCAGGGACAGAACCTCTCTTGCGGATTTACGCTGAAGCTGTAGACCATGTCCTGCTAAGGGCTTTCTTAGATGAAGGGGAGAAACTGGGCCTTAAAGCCCTCGAGGCTGGACTTTAAATAGGTAGCTGACCCATTACTTCTCGCAATCTTTCTAGGGATTTTATGGCTTCAGGGATAGTTAACTCAAAGATGATCGGCCCTTCAAAGTTTACCTTTTTCAAGGAGGAGAAGAAATCCTCCAGGGGGACTTCCCCTTCTCCGAGGGGCAGGTGATCGGCCCAGCGAGCGGTTCCGTCGGGCTCAAGCCTGAACCAGGCATCGTGCAGGTGGACCTCTTTGAGGCGGGGTAAGCATTTAGCCAGAGCCTCGTGGAAATCCACCGGGCCGGGCATACGGGCAAAGACATGCCCGGTATCAAAGCAAACGGAAAGGTCAAACTCCTCTGCCAGGCCGAGGGTCAAGTCCAAAGGGAACTGGATGGTTTCTACTGCCAAGGCTCTGGGTGGGAGGTTTGTCCGTTCAAGAATCTCCTCAATGCTTCGGGCAGCATTGCGCTGGAAAAGCAGCATAAGGAGGGGGCGGGCCAGGTCAGGTATGGAAGGTGATGTGAAGAACTCGGTAGCGAGGGGGCCTGTAGCGTGGAAGACATAGACCTCTGGCTCCAGAGGTGCGAAACGCAGGATTGCATCCACCATAACGTCTACTGCTGCTTTTCTGACTTCCTCAAAGGGGCTTGAGGGCTCAAGGGACCACAGGGGAAGGTGAACAGTGTAGCTTAATCCCAGGCTTTCTTTAAAATCCATAAGGCGCTTGAGAGTGGGGACACCGAAGCTATGGGGGAAGAAAATATTGAGGTCGGTATTGAGCTCGAGGAGCCGGAATCCGTAACTGGTGATGCGCTCCACCATGGCTGGCACGTCAAGGGGGGGCAACTTTTCTGGAAGGCCGCCGGCTCCGGTCAAAAGTGGTGCGGCCATTTCCAAAAGAAGGGGTTCCTGAATAATTTCAATCCCCAGCCGGACCATATTTGCCTCCGATTTTGTTTTCTGGTTTCATGATACTACGAGTGAAGATTTAGGGCAAATCCCGTTTGCGGGCTGATCTGCCCCTGGTTTACAGGGGTAACTGGGCAAATGGTAAAGCTCTTTTTAGGAGAAAATTTCGCCCAATTAAGATCTTTTCCCGGTAACCGGGAGTCGTTAGACAGGAAATCCATTCCTCGTCCCTTACCGGATTTGACAGTAGAGGAAAAATGGATGTAAAATAAAGCTGGATTTTGCACTAAAGCCTTTAACAGACTACGAACCTTAACAATTAAATATGCCTTTGATTGTAATCGAACCAGAGTGGGATTGAAAGGTGTGGCGGTGGGAGTCATCTACTCCTACCGTTTTAGTCAGAGTAGGCTTGAAAGCTCGACCTCCCTTCGCCTGCACTGTAAAATCAACTGCTGTTATGGTCGAGTTAGAGAGGGCTTGATTGATGATTCATGTATCTTGTCGTAATCGCACCAGAGTGAGTTTGAAGGGAAAGGTTTCATTCCTCCTGGCCCACAAAATCTTCACCGTAATTGCCCCATAAAGAGGTTGAATCCTGTTAGGGCCTCGGCTGCTTTATTTGGTCGTAATTGCAGCATAGTAGAATTTAATGGGTTCGTTCTTTTCACAGGAGTTGCTATGACCGGAAAACTTGGGCTAAAATTTTGGGGTGAAAAGTTTGCAGTTTTATTTTCGGCTTTGTTGGTTTTAGTGGTTATGCTCAGCTCTGGTTGCAGCCCAGCATTATCGGAAAAAGGCCAGCTCCTTCCCCATCATGCTGCCAACTATAGGGAAACCGTTTCTATTTCCAACGATCGTGTGACCATCTCTTTCAGTTTGCCCACAGGGTTGATCTCTTTTGCGGCCAGAGGGCGGGAGGTTTTTGAAGGTGCATTTTTCGGCGCCTTAATAAACGGAGAGGAATGGGTAAGTTCTCAATTTACCTGGGAAGAGTGGAGCAAAATTACCATAGCCGACGCTTTGGGCCACGGTAATAGCCTAATTGTTATCAGCACGGAGAACAGGGGAATCAGGTGGGTATTGGAGATCACTCTATACGAAGGCAAGGATTATGCAATCTTCCAGCACACACTGACCAATACAGGTCAACAAGCTGTAAAGGTAGGTGGTCTGAAGCCTCTTGCTGTGGAGGCCAACGGCAAATTCTCCAGAGATTTCTCCTTAAGAGGGGCCGTGGTTTTCATTAACGGTTATACCAGCGTCGGCTACAGGGGAGTGGTGCCTGTATTGCCTGTTCCCCACGTGGCAATACCCGGCTCCTTGCCCGATGGCACAGGTAACCTCCGTTTCGGTGATTACTCCGGGTGGTGGGTGCATGCCCTCTGGATCAGGAACAGGGGAATAGGGTTTATTGCCGGTGCACTTACAGCTGAGAAGTGGAAGACTTTTATTGATTTACGCCAGAATCTTCTTACCGGTAGAATATCCAGCTGGAGCGTGAACAACCTGGGCGATGCGCTGCTCCCTCCAGGTCAAGCTTTTGCTTCGGAAAAGATTATGATAGGGGTGTGCACCAACCCTCTGACCTGCCTGGATGAGTACGGAGCGGCTGTGGGAAAGGTTAACCAGGTTAAGCCAGCCCCCGCTTCCCTCGGATGGTGCTCTTGGCCTTACTATTACCGGAAGATCACCGAAACAGAGGTGTTGCGCAACGCTGCTTTTATGAAAGAAAGGCTCTCTCCCGCTTATAAATACGTCCTGATAGATAGCGGGTGGTTTACTTTCCGCGGTGATTGGAAGGCTAATGAGAAGTTCCCTGAAGGGATGAAGGCCACTGCTCAGAAGATCCGCAACCTGGGGCTGAGGCCAGGCCTGTGGTTCGCCCCTTTCCTGGTGGATAAGGGGTCAGCCCTTTTGCACCAGCATCCCGATTGGTTTGTGAAAAATGAGGATGGTTCGCTTTATGTTTATAAGCAAGACCCAGGAGCCCCGGAAAGGTACGTACTGGATGGTTCCCACCCTGAAGTGCAGGCGTGGCTGGAAAAGCTTTTCAGCACCGTAGTCAATGAATGGGGATACGAGTATCTGAAGCTGGATTTCCTACAAGCGGGCGCGGTGGAAGGCAAAAGATATAACCCTGCTGTAACTTCCCTGGAAGCTCTGCGCCAGGGCCTGCGGGCGATCAGAAGGGGAGCCGGCGATAAGACTTATATCCAGCAGGCTATAGGCCCATGGCTGGCGCCGGTGGGGATCCTCAACGAAAGCCGCATGGGCATGGATACAGAATTTCGCCTGAGCGCTGGCCTAACGACTAGCGATATTCCATGGCTCAACTGGCAATACGCCACCTGGTATATCCGGAACAACATAGCTGGCTACTTCGCCAGGGGCAATCTTTTCAATGTGCAGTCAGGCGAAGGGATCAGACTTGGACCCTGGTCTCTTCAAGAGACGAAGACTCTGCTGGCTACTTACGCCTTGAACGGCAACCTGTGGCTTGCTGGGGATTTGACAGCCTTGTCCCCGGAACAGATAGACTTGCTGAACAATGAGGCCATTATCGCTTTGAGCACTTCTAATTTAAGGGTCAAGCCCGCAGATCTTTTTGAAAGGCCGGATTTCCTGGCAGCCTTTGGCGCCATGAATGTGTTTGGCGATAGCCAGCGTTTAACTTACGGTAATTTACCCACTGTCTGGTATGCTCCTGTAGAAGGCTCACTGCTGGTCGGCCTGTTCAATTGGGGGGATCGCAGGACTACAGTAACTTTACCCCTGGCTAAGATAGGGCTGGATCCAGATAGAAGGTATTCCTTTTTTGACCTCTGGACCGGCCAGAAAGTAGGAGAATATCGGGGAAGCATTACTATACCGATTGACGCTCATTCTCATATGCTGCTGAGGATAGAATGAGTTTTTGTCCGAGTTGGTGGCGGGCCTATCGTTGCGCCGGGCGCGGTGCGCGTCGTTTGCTTTCTGGATTTATATTTTAGCGCCAGGCACCGCTGACCGACCGGCGGATCAGTTCAGTCTAGCTATTTGTGGCCCAGTTGAAGCCCGGTCGGTTGAATTGTTCAAAGAGATTGCCATGTTTGGTTAGCCGGGAAATAAAACAGGAGGATTACTATGGCTTATCCGATAAGGCGCTGGCCCGTTGTGGTCATCTTTTTTTCTTTCATGCTCCTGCATCAGATGGATAAATTGCTCATCGGGCCTCTGACTACTCCTATTATGGAGACTTTCCGGATCAATGAGGCCCAGATGGGGGCAGTTTTCAGCGGAGCCCTGCTAGTAGGAGGCTTGCTTTACCCTGTCTGGGGTTACCTTTACGACCGGTTCGCCCGGCCTAAATTACTGGCCCTGGCTGCCTTTATCTGGGGTTCCACCACCTGGTTAAGTGCCCTTGCTCCTAATTACAGCACCTTTCTGGTCACCAGAGCTTCCACTGGCATAGATGATTCCAGCTACCCCGGGCTCCATAGCTTGATATCCGATTACTTTGAGCCTGGCATACGGGGTAAAATATACGGATTGTTGCAGCTGGCCGCCCCCCTGGGTTACCTGCTGGGCATGGTCCTGGCTTTCAGTTTGCGGGATGTTATCGGCTGGCGGGGTGTGTATTATATAACCGGGGCCATGGGCATAATTCTGGCTCTGGCTATATACCGCTGGGTTATAGAAGTGCCACGGGGTCGGGCGGAGCCGGAAATGGCTGGCCTGGAGCAGATAAGCGTTTATAAATTTGACCCCAAGTTAGCTCGTGGTCTTTTCCGCAAGAAGAGCCTGGTCCTTCTCTACCTTCAAGGTTTCTTCGGCGTTTGGCCCTGGCAGGTCATCACTTACTGGTTTTTCCGCTATCTGGAGACGGAGCGGAAATATAGTGCGGATGTAATAATGATAACTATGCTGGTGGCTGTCCTGGTTCTGGCCTCCGGGTATTTTATAGGCGGCGCTATAGGCGATTTCTTGTTCAGGCGAACCCGCAGGGGGCGTATTATTGTTTGCACTGCTGGTGTTTTTTTGGGTTTAATTTTCCTGGTTCTGACTATGAAGACGCCGCCGGAAAATTACGGCACTTTTATGGTTTTCTTGATTTTAACTGCTCTCTTCATACCCTTTGCGGCACCTAACACCCTTTCCACTGTTTATGATGTTACTGAGCCTGAGGTACGGAGCACTGCTGTTGCCATTTCTAACTTCATAGAACAAGGAGGCACGGCTGTAGCACCATTCCTGGCCGGGCTTATCGCCACTGTATCATCTCTGGGCGATGCCATTCTCATTATTTGCACTGCGGGGTGGCTGGTGTGTGGTACTATCTTTCCCCTGGTGGGCTGGCTGCTGCCCAGGGATATGGATGCCCTGCGTCAGTTAATGCGCCAGAGGGCGGAAATGGAGATGGCACGAGGATAAGTGGGGTTAGCAGTTTTTGAGGTTTCTGGGGGCACATCCCCCAGGCCCCCTGCCATGGGGCAAGCCCCCTGGACCCCCGAATTTTTCCCGCCCTCGTGGGCTTTGGGTTTGCCACGGTTTTGGGTCCCACTCGTGGGCAAGATGCAGGAGATGGCTGATCGCTCCCTTTTGGGGTTTCTGGGGGCACATCCCCAAGACCCCCTGCCAGGGGGCAAGCCCCCTGGACCCCCGAATTTTTCCCACCCTCGTGGGCTTGGGGTTTGCCACGGTTTTGGGTCCCACTCGTGGGCGGGATGTAGGAGATGGCTGATCGCTCCCTTTTGAGGTTTTCGGGGGATGCCCCTAAAGTCTCAGGGAATGGAGGGTTTTTTCCTCACTTTCGTGGGTGGGATGCGGGTATTCGTTGGTCGCTAATTTTCAGATGCCCCAGGCTAAAAGCGGCGCCTTTTTATAGCCTCTTCAGGAGGAAGAGTAGTGCGGTCAAAGATCTCACGGATATGAGGCTTGGAATAGTGGGCATAAACGCGTTTGGTGGTGCTTATGTCAGCATGACCAAGAATATCCTGAATGGCTTCCAGAGGAGCTCCTTCTTCCAGCATTTGGGTGGCCCTGTAGTGCCGAAAGTCATGCGGGGTGACATGGAGACCAAGAGCTCTGGCAGCTTTCTTTACTGTGGCCCAGATGCTCACTGTGCTTAGCCGACAACCATAATCCCGACCGTGAGAGATAAAAAGGGGCTCGTAGTGGTCTTTTCTCTCTTCCACATATGCCCGAATAGCTTCCTGGGCCTCTGAAGTCAAAAAGATGAAACGCTGCCTCTGACCTTTGCCCACCACCACGACTTCTCTGCGGCGACCATCAGCCACATCCTTGCGGTTGAGGGAGGCTACTTCGGCTATTCTACCCGCAGAGGCATAAAGGGTGTGAACTATAGCACGGCTCCGCAGGAGCCGCAGACGCTCAAGCCTGTCCTCCGGAAGGGGCTGTTCATCGTAAAAGAGGACTACCGCTGGTAACTCCGGATCAGGCATGGGAATAGGATAAGAAGCACGAGGAAGGATGGCCTTAACTTTTTCTTTAGCTCTTTCTATAGAGAAATCAGGTGGCAAGAGACGATGCCGAAATAAGTAACGGAGGAAGGCAGTAGCAGCAGCAAGGTAGGTTTGCTCTGTGAAGCGGGAAAAGCCCCTTTTATCAAGCCAGATAAAAAACTCTTCCAAGGCTTCCTCCCCTATGGAGGAAACCACAGGGTTTATCAATCCACTTCTTTCCGCGAGGAATTCCATAAAGGCCTTAAGGCCGGTGGAGTAAGTCTTATGGGTGCAGGGGCTTGCTTCCAGCCCCCTGAGGAATTTTTCTGCCGCTTCACCCAGGGATAAGTCTACCATTGTCTCAGGCCGTCTCTTTCAGCTTATCCCACCAGTAAATTGGAATTCCACGGCTGTTTATCAGGATTGGGTGCCCTTTTCCCCGGATGGCATCGGCATTGACAATGCACCGGGTTACATCTGGCATAGAGGGTATTTCGTACATAACGTCCAGAAGCGTTTCTTCAATGATGGTGCGAAGACCCCTGGCCCCAGTTTTGCGCTTGAGGGCCTCTTCAGCAGCAGCTTCCAGAGCTTCAGGAGTGAAAACCAGTTCCACTCCATCCAGGGCAAAAAGTTGCTGGAACTGTTTAACTATGGCATTCCTGGGCTTCGTCAGGATGTCAATCATCGCTTGTTTATCCAGCGGGTCAACGCTCACGATAACGGGCAAGCGGCCTACAAATTCCGGGATAAAGCCGAACTTCATGAGGTCATCGGGAATGACTTGGCGCAGGAGTTCAGCAGTTTCCAGCTCCCGAGCCTTTGGTTCGCCTTCCCTCAGGAACCCTACCCTCCCTTTAAGGCCTATGCGTTCCGCTACAATTTTATCTAGACCCTCAAAAGCTCCTCCGCAGATGAAGAGGATATCGGTGGTGTCAATCTGGATGAATTCCTGGTAAGGGTGTTTACGCCCACCCTGAGGAGGAACGTTAGCTATGGTCCCTTCTATAATCTTGAGGAGGGCTTGTTGAACTCCTTCACCTGAGACATCCCTTGTAATTGAAGGGTTATCGCCTGATTTGCGAGCAATTTTGTCTATCTCATCAATGTAAACAATGCCCTTTTGGGCCCTGGCAATATCGTAATCAGCGGCCTGGATAAGGCGGAGGAGGATGTTCTCCACATCCTCTCCAACGTATCCTGCCTCGGTAAGGGAGGTGGCGTCAGCTATGGCAAAAGGGACGTCCAGGATTCTGGCGAGGGTTTGGGCCAGAAGGGTCTTACCACAGCCAGTGGGGCCGATAAGTAGGATGTTGGATTTCTGGATTTCTACTTCGGCGGCATTTTTGCGGTTCAAAATCCGCTTGTAGTGGTTGTAAACGGCTACGGAGAGAACCTTTTTGGCCCTGTCCTGGCCCACCACATATTGGTTCAAAGCCTCATAGATTTCCTTTGGGGAAGGGACGTGAGGGATGAATTCGTCCTCTTCTGGCCTTCCTTTTTCTTCAAAGATTCTCACACATAGTTCGGCGCAGCCCCGGCAAATATAAACATCGCTGGGGCCAGCTATGAGCCTTCCGGCTATCGTCTCAGGCCGGCCACAGAAAGAGCAATGAGGCAGAAACATTTAATTACCCCTTCTTCACCTAAGTTCCCGGTGCTCCCCTCTTTTTGCCAGGAGGAACCTCTAAAACCTCATCTATAATCCCGTATTCAACAGCACCCTTGGCATCCATGTAATAATCGCGGTCAAAATCCTGAATTATTCTCTCCAGCGGTTGGCCAGTGTGATAGGCCAAAAGCTCCTGAATTATCCTCTGGACTCTCAAGAGCTCTTTGGCCTGGATTTCAATGTCGGGTGCGTAACCCTGTATTCCACCTCCGGCCGGGTGCATGTGGATCGTGGCATGAGGCAAAGCGTAGCGCTTCCCTTTGGTCCCAGCTGCCAGAAGAACCGTCCCCATGCTGGCAGTCCAGCCCACGGCTATGGTGGACACGGGTGCTCTTATAAGCTGCATAGTGTCGTAAATGGCAAGACCGGGGTATATCGCTCCGCCCGGACAGTTTATGTAGAGATAAATGTCCCTTTCCGGATCTTCCCGGTCCAGATAGAGAAGCTGAGCCACTATCAGGTTGGCCACCTGATCAGTAATGGGCGTGCCCAAAAATACTATCCTTTCCTTAAGGAGCAGGGAGTATATGTCGTAAACCCTCTCGCCTCTCCCTGTAGATTCAATCACCATCGGGATTATGGCTCTCGCCCTCATCCACTTCCTCCTCCAGCATAATTTCCAGAAGACGTCTCTCAACCTTAGCTCTGAATAGAGCCATGGTAAGGCCCTGTTTAAAATTAGGGGAGCGAACGTCTCTTTTGGTCTTTTTGTCGGTTAATGTGGATTCAAATTTCTCCAGAACTTTGGTAACCTCTTCTTCTGAAATTTTCAGCCCCTCCTCTTCAATGAATTTACGCAAAACCAGGCGCCTCTTCAGCCTTTCAGTGACCTCTGGCAGTATTTCCTGCCGGTGTTCCTCCAAAGTTTTGCCCTGCATTTTCAAGTAATTTTCGAGCGAAAGGCCTCTCTTCCGCAAAGCCTTGTCCTCTTCTTGAAGGAAGTTTTCTATTTCTAGTTCCACTAAAAGAGGGGGCATCTCCACCTTAGCGTTCTTTACCAGGATATCCAGAGCTTCCGCAAGGGCCTCTTCTTCGTTAACGAATTTCTTCAGTTCCAGCAATTCCTGCTGAATTTGTTCTTTCAGTTCCGAAAGAGAATTAAAATCTCCTACGGAACGGGCGAATTCGTCATCGAGGGGTGGAAGTTGCTTTTCCTTGACCTCATGGACTTTGACCTGAAGGGTGATCTCCTCATTTTCTTTTTGCAGGGTGAAGGTTTTTTCCTGGCCAGGGGTGAGGCCCTCCAGGTTCTGGCTCAGCCCTTTAATTGGCTCAGTCTCAGGGTCCAGGTATAGGACGACGTTTTCCATCTTGTTTTCCTGGTGGCCTGATTTAAAGGTTAAATCGGCTATTATGAGGTCCCCTCCGGAAGCAGCGCGTTCCACCGTAATCCACGTGGCTTTCTCCTCTTGGAGCTTCAGAAGTTTTTCTTGAATTTCTTCCTCGTTGACCTTAACTTTTTTTCTTTTCACCCTCAAACTTCGGTAATCTCCCAGGTCAACGATGGGCTTGAGGGGCACCTTAAAAGTTATGGAAAAAGGCTCCACCGAAACTTCGTGAACTTGCCCCGGGGCTATGGGCTCAAGGTTGAGGTCAGTTATAAGTTTGGGGTAAATTTTCCGGGACAATTCTTCAAAGGCCACTTCGTAAATTAATCGCTCCCCCACTGTGCGCCGGACAACATCATAGGGAGCTTTGCCTTTCCGGAAGCCTGGGATGTTTATTTCGCCTGATATAATCTGGACGGCTTCCTTGAGAGCTTCCTTTTTTTCTTCACCGTCAAATTCTACTTTTATCAAAATCTCGCGGTTGCCCAGTTCTTCCGTGGTTACTTTCATCCTTCTGTCCTCCAACCTGATTTGCCAGAAATCAAAGTGGAAGCATTATACCATGTTAGAGCCAAAATTAAAAGCGCCCGAAGGCGCCTTTCGTTGGGGAAGGAGGGACTCGAACCCTCACGGGCAAAAGCCCACGTGATCCTAAGTCACGCTCGTCTACCAGTTCCGACACTTCCCCGCCCTTAAATAATTATACCCTCAGCCTCCGTGTAAAGCAACCCAAAACAAACGGAACTTGGGCAGAGGCCCGCCACAGGGCCAGGGGGTGCGCTAATTAATCCCTTCAGGCCCTTCACCCTCTATGTCCATCTCTATCAGTTCTCCGGTGACTATGAAAACTATCCGCTCGCAGATATTGGTTACCCGATCGGCTGCGCGTTCCAGGTTGTGGGCTACCCAGAGCAGGTATGTGGCCTGATCCAAAGTGCGGGGGTTAGCCATTATGCAGGCAAGCAGTTCGCGATAAACTTGGTTGTATAGAGCATCTACTTCATCGTCTTCAGCCGGGATGGCTCGCGCCAGTTTCGCATCTTCCCGGATAAAAGCATCCAGAGCCCGGTGGAGCATGTTTGTTGCTTTCTGGGCCATGCGCGGGATGTCTATAAGAGGTTTAATCAGAGGTTCGTTGCCTATCATTAAGCTGATTTTGGCAATGCCTTTGGCATAGTCTCCCATGCGTTCCAGTTCGGTCGCAATCTCCAGAATGGCTGCCAGGATGCGCAGGTCTCTGGCCATGGGCTGCTGAGTGGCAATAAGGGTTAGAACTTTGGCTTCAATTTCAAAGCGCTTTTCGTTGATGATCTGATCCCCGGCGATCAGCCGTCGCGCCCCTTCTGTGTCTCGCCGCCTTAGAATTTCTACAGCGTCCAGGATGGCCTGCTCTACCATGCTACCCAAGATGAGGACCTCGTCCTGGAGACGTTGAAGGCTTTGTTCAAAGGTTTGTCTCACCATACCCCTTCCCCCTGATGGGGTTAGTGGGAACTTAATCTCTCCCTGGGAATTTTACCTCCCGGGGAGGTCACTGTTTATGAAAGTTTGGTTTGCCCTTCTTAAGGGCTCGCAGTGATGCGGTAAGAATCCAGAAGGTGGCCTTGCAAGGCCACCTTCTGGATTGTTGCGGGCCTGTGTCCGGCTACTGTTCGCGCTTGAGGAGCTCTTCCAGCGTAATTCCCGGTTGCGCTCCTTTGCCACCAAAGACGGAACCCGTTTTGCCTTTCTCAAAGCGCTCCAGGGCCAGTTTGTATACCTCAGCCGGCAGTGGTATGTAGCCCACTTCCTTAATCAGGGTCCCGGCGTTTTGATAATCCAGGTAGAAGCGGATGAAGGCCTTTACTTCAGGGCGATCCGCAGCGGCCTTGCTGACGTAGATGAAGAGGGGTCGGGAGAGGGGCTGATAGGTGCCATTGCGCACCGTTTCCATGGTTGGGGTAATGGGGCCAGCTCCGTTGTTGGGGTTGCCGTCGTCAATGGGTACTATCTTGAGCTTGTCTTTGTTCTCTTCGTAGTAAGCCAGGCCGAAGTAACCCAGAGCCAGAGGGTCGGTGGCTACACCCTGGACCAGGACGTTGTCATCTTCGCTGGCCAGGAAGTCTCCCCGGCTGCTGCCGCTCTTGCCCACAATGGCTTCGGTGAAATAATCGTAGGTGCCTGAGTCAACTCCTGGGCCATAGAGGTTGATGGGCTTGTTTGGCCAGTTGGGCCGAATGTGGTTCCAGTGGGTGATTTTACCCTGAGCATCGGGTTCCCAGATTTTCTTGAGTTCCTCCACGGTCATGTAGTCAACCCAGTCATTCTGGGGGTTCACCACTACCGCCAGTCCATCGTAGGCTATGGGCAGTTCAATATATTCAACCCCGTTTTTCTGACACTGTTCCATTTCTGAGGATTTAATGGGGCGAGAAGCATCGGCTATGTCGATCTCGCGGTTGCAGAATTTCTTGAAGCCACCGCCTGTCCCGGAGATGCCCACGGTGATGCGGACTCCAGGGTGTTTTTTCTGGAATTCTTCGGCCATGGCTTCGCTGATGGGGTAGACCGTGCTGGAGCCGTCTATAAGTATGGAACCCGTTAGCTCAACGCGCGTCGGCGTCGGGGTTGGGGGGACTGGAGTTGGAGTCTTCGTGGGCTCGGGAGTTGGGGGTGTGGTGGGCTGAGGCGCCGGAGTACAAGCCCCCAGCAGCAGAGCTAATGCTATTAGACTGATCAAGGTTTTACGCATGGCTTCTCCTCCTTTCGGTTTTTTAGTTTGCCAGGAGGAGTCTACCATGCGTTGTTTAACAGCGCTTCAACGGCCGGTTAAAGTCGGGTAAAATCTGTGTAAAAGTTTTGTTAAAAGGAGCTTGCGGGCAAGGCGAAGTAAAAGGTGCTCCCCTGGCCTTCCACACTCTCAGCCCAGATGCGTCCTCCATGGGCCTGGACGATGTGCTTGGCTATGGCCAGGCCCAGGCCGGTGCCACTGCCTGAGCGGGCGCGGTCAACTTTGTAGAAGCGCTCAAAGATACGAGGCAGGTGCTCCGCAGGGATGCCTATGCCGGTATCGGCTACCTCAACGATCACTTCAGGTTGCTGAGGGGCCTCCTTTGCCGCATAAGCCCGTATTGTTATCCGTCCACCGGCCGGGGTAAATTTGATGGCATTGTGCAGAAGATTAGCAACAACTTTCTGCATCTGCTCCACATCGGCCAGGACTGGAGGAAGGTCAGAAGGCAGATCCACAGTCAGGGTAAGGCCAGCCCGCTCTGCCTGAAGGCGCAGCCTTTCCAGTGGCGGGAGCACTATTTCGGCCAAGGTGGCAGGAGCCAGACGCATAGGAGCGTGACCAGCTTCTATCCTTGAAAGCTCCAGCAATTCTTCCACCAGCCGGGTCAGGGATTCCACTTCGGTTTCCATGCGATCCAGAAAACGCCTGGCGGTTTTGGGGTCTTCCATGGCGCTTTCCCTCAGGGTTTCCACCAGGGCTTTGAGGGCAGCCATAGGGGTTCGCAGTTCATGGGAGATATTGCTGATGAAATCCCGGCGTACTGTCTCCAGCCTGCGGATCTGGGTCAGATCCTGAAGCAGTGTCAGGCAGCCATCCCGAGCACCAGCCCCCAGTGGGGTAGCAATTACCCGCAGGAAAGGGCCATGTCCCACCATTTCCACTGTATTGCTCTGCTCCTCGCCCTTTTCCTGACAGCGACGCCATATCTCTACTATTTGGTGATCGCGGACAACCGCCACGAAACGTCGTCCGATGGCTTCTTTTTCGGAGACTCCGAGAATTCTGGCGGCGGCGGGATTAATTAACCTTATTCTCTCTGAGCTATCGGTTATGACCACGCCGTCGGCCATATAGTTCAATACGGTGACAAGGGTTTTCTGACGGTCGGCCAGAGCTTCCATCCTGGCTTGGAGTTCTTCCCCCATGCGGTTAAAGGCTTCAGCCAGTTGGCCCAGTTCGTCTTTGGAAGGGCGAAGGATGCGGACCCCTAAATTCCCGCGAGCCATCCGCTCAACCAGGCTCACCAGTTCCCGGAGCCGCCGAGCCAGTTGCTCAGCTATGAGGAAAGCCAATAGCCCGGCCAGGAAAGCTGTCATAAGGGATGCAGCCATGACTGATCGGCGAAGGCGAGCCACGCTGGTCTCAATCTGGGTCAGAGGCAGGGCGATGCGGACAATCCCCACCACTCGGCCATCGCCCCTGACTGGTACGGCAACGTACATCATTCTGTAGCCCATTGTGCGGCTGTAACGGATGCTGACCCCCAGACCTCTGGCCAAAGCTTGCTGAACTTCCGGACGGTCAAGGTGGTTTTCCATGAATTCAGGGTTTTCGTGGGAATCGCCCAATACAGCACCGTCAGCCCTTATTATAGTCACGCGGGCTTCCAGGAGTTTTCCCCAGCGCTTCGCCAGGGGTTGTATTTGCTGAACAGTACTGCTTTCGGAAAGCAAGGGGCCGAGAGCGTCGCTCAAAAGCCTGGCTTCCGCCGCCAGCTTAGCCTCCAGATCAGCCAGGTAAGTCTGCTGCACGAGATTGGAGGAGAAAAGGGTCAGAGTTGCTGTGGCCAGTAAAATGACGAATAGATAAGGGATGGCAATGCGCCAGCGTATGGAGCGGAACATTGTTTCATCCTTCAAATCGGTAACCTATTCCCCGCACGGTAACGATGCGTGTGGGATTATCGGGGTCGGGCTCTATTTTTTCCCGCAACCATCGGATATGGACGTCTACTGTGCGGGTGCCTCCGGCGTAGTCCCAGCCCCACACCCTTTCCAGGATCAGATCTCTGGAAAGCACAATGCCTTTATTACGGGCCAGGAAGACCAGAAGGTCATATTCCCGGGGCTTCAGGTTCAGGGGTTTACCATCCATCAGCACTTCGCGTCGGGCCAGATCTATGGTGAGATTTCCGAAGACCAGCCGTTCTGTGGGGGGTTTCTCTTCCCGGTCCAAGCGCACCCGGCGCAGCAGGGCTCTTACCCGTGCCAGAAACTCGCGCATGCTGAAGGGCTTGGTCATATAGTCATCGGCTCCCAACTCTAAACCCATTACTTTGTCCACTTCATCTGTGCGGGCAGTGAGGATGAGGATGGGCACGTTCATCTCCTCTCGCAGTTTTCTGCACACTTCAAAGCCATCCAGCCTGGGCAACATAAGGTCCAGCACGATGAGGTCTGGCTTTTCCCGCCGGGCCACCTCCAGTGCGCTCAGACCATCGGTAGCGGTGTAGACCTTGTAGCCATGATGGGTGAGATTATATTCAAGGGTTTCCAGCAATGTGGGTTCATCTTCCACAACAAGCACCTTTTCGTCCATACACACACCTCCAAAGGCTAAATTAGTATAACTCCAGAAATCCATGAGAGCAAGGCACCAGATGTAAACCGCCATTAGCTCGCTGCTGGTCTTCTATTTCTGGGTTCGGCTATACCGCCCGGCAAAGATTTGATCCTCTTGACACAGTTATGCCTTCATGGTATAACCCTCCAGGAAGCCAGAATCCAGGAGGAAATCATGTTCAAAGTCCCCTTTGGCAAGGGATTTTTAGAGTTTGAACTTCCTCCAGGCTTTGAAGGCTACGTGGTGGAACCGAGAGAAGCGGAACCAGTCCCCGATCTGAATTGGGCCGTAAGAACAGCCCTGGCTGAACCTGAGGATTCACCCCCTCTAAAGGAGATGGCCAGGCCCGGTGATAAGGTTTGCATTGTGTTCACCGATGCCACCAGAGCAAGCCCGGATCATGTCCTGGTTCCAGCTCTTCTGAGGGAACTTAAGGAAGCAGGAGTAAGAGATAGCGATATAACCCTGCTTTGCGGGGTTGGAATGCACCGCCCCTCCACATACGAAGAGAAGGTGGAAAAGCTTACCGCCGAAGTGGTCAGGCGCTATCGGGTTATTGACCATGAAGCTCAAAATCCCAAAATGCTGGTAGACCTCGGAGAGACTGAAACAGGTATACCCCTCCTGGTAAACCGCATAGCCTGCGAGGCCGATATCCTCATCGCTACAGGGGTGGTGGAACCTCACCAGTACGCAGGCTATTCCGGAGGGCGCAAGACGGTAGCCATAGGAGCAGGAGGAGAAAAGACTATCCAGGCCACTCACAGCCCCTGGATCCTGGAGCATCCCGGAACGCGACTGGGCCGCATTGAAGGAAACCCTTTTCACGAAGCTATCACCGAAGCAGCCAGGAGGGCTGGCCTACGTTTCATCCTGAATGTAATCAATAACGACAAAGGGGAAGTGGTGGCGGTGAAAGCAGGAGAACCCGAGGCCGCTTTCCAGGAGCTTGTAACTTTAGCCCGAGCCATTTACGAGGTCCCCGTCCCCAGGCAATACGATGTAGTAGTGGCCGGGGTGGGATACCCCAAGGATGTGAACCTTTATCAGGCTACAAGAGCTGCCAGTTACATTTATTTTGCCCCATCCCCCGTGGTCAAACCCGGAGGTTTCATCATCGTCCCGGCTCCCTGCGATGAAGGGCCAGGGCAGGGGGTGGGAGAGCAGAGGTTCTTTGAAGTCCTCAAGAACGCTCCCGATGTCCAATCCATATTGGAAGAGGCCCGCAAGCACGGCCTTAAGGCAGGTGAGCAGAGGGCTTTCATAATGGCTAAAGTCCTGGAAGGATGCCGGGTCATAATCGCCGGCGCGAAGGACCAGGAAATGGTCCGCCAGGCTAAGATGATACCCGCTTCCGATTTGAAGGAGGCTTTCAGCATCGCTTCTTCAGAACTCGGAGGCAGAGGTGAAGTCCTTATAGTCCCCCATGCCCTCCTTACTTTGCCCATAGTTCAGGAGAAAAGTTTATGAACCCGGAATCATTGCTCCCCACTGAAGAACAATACCTTTTCTGCATAAGGTGCGGCCAGTGTGTAACAGAATGTCCTACTTTCAGGGTGACCCTGAAGGAAACTCAATCCCCACGAGCGCGGGTTATGTTAGTCCGCAAATTCCTGGAGGGAGAACTGAGCCCCAGCCCGAACTTTGTGGACCAGATTTACAGCTGTCTTGATTGCCTAGCTTGCAATGCCGTCTGCCCGGTTGGGATCAAGCCCGCAGATCTGGCCCTCCAGATGAGGGCTTATCTCCACAAAACCCAACCGCAGCCTTGGATCAAACCCCTTGTTTTCAGGGTCTACTTCACTCACCCCAGGCTTATTGAGCTCTCCATGCTCCCCTTTGTCCTCTATCAGCGCCTGGGGCTCCAGAGGCTTCTGCACTCCCTGAAGGCGAACAACCTCCTTCCGGCTCAGCTTCGGGACCTGGAAAGGCTCCTCCCTAACCCTTTGCCTCTTCGTCCGCTGAGGGCTTCTCTGCCTGAGTTGATTCCGGCCAGAGGGGAAAGAAAGCGCAGGGTTGGGTTTTTCTTGGGATGCTTCCAGAACACCATCTTCGCTCAAGGGAGCGCTGCATCCATAAAGGTCCTTGCGGAAAACGGTTGCGAAATCTTCATGCCCAGGAACGTCCGGTGCTGCGGCATGCCCCACCTGGGCTACGGCGAGCTGGATACTTTCCTGGAGTTAGCCCGCCACAACATCGCTCTCTTTGAAAGAGAAGACCTGGAAGCCATCGTCACCGATTGCGCTACGTGTGGTTCCACCCTCAAGGAGTACGGCCACTATTTCAAAGATAACCCTAAGTGGAGCAAGAAGGCTGAGAAGTTTTCCCGCAAGGTTCGGGATGTGAGCGAGTTCCTGCTGGAAACAGGGTTCCGGAGACCAGCCCGCAAACTGCCCCTCAAAGTAACCTATCATGACCCATGCCACCTGAGAAGGGCACAGGGGATGTGGAAACAGCCGAGGCAAATTCTGGAGGCTTCAGTAGAGGAATTTGTGGAAATGGAGGGAGCTGATACCTGCTGCGGTTCGGCTGGAACTCAGATCCTGACCCATTACGAGACTTCCATGGCCATACTGGAAAGAAAGATAAAGCAGGTGGAAGCATCTGGAGCCAGCGTATTGGCTACAGGTTGCCCCGGATGCCAGCTTCAGCTGGGGCTTGGCGCAAAGAAACGCGGCCTTAAGGTGCAGGTCTTTCACCCCGTTGAGCTTTTAGACCTGGCCTATAGTTATAGCTCTGACGATTCCCAGGAGGAAAGATGTTAGCTCCTCAAATTATCCGGGAACTCAAGAAAATCGTGGGCGAGAAGAACGTGCTAACTTCCCCGGAGGATCTCATAGCCTATTCCTACGACGCCACTTTCCTGGAGCACAGGCCCGATGCGGTTGTCCTCCCGGGGTCCACGGAAGAAGTGAGCGAAGTGATGAAAGTGGCTTACAGGGAAGGTTTACCGGTTATCCCCAGAGGTATGGGGTCGGGCTTGGCCGGTGGTTCAATACCTTTCTCCGGAGGGGTAGTGCTCGCCCTCACCCGCATGAACCGGATCCTGGAAATAGACGAAGAAAATATGACGGCCTGGGTTGAGGCAGGAATCATCACCGCTGAATTCCAGGCCGAAGTGGAAAAAAGAGGGCTCTTTTACCCGCCCGATCCCTCTTCTCACAAATACTCCACCATAGGGGGGAATGTGGCATGCAATGCCGGAGGTCCCCGCTGCCTCAAGTACGGCGTGACGGGTGACTATGTCCTGGGGATGAAGGTTGTCCTGGCCGATGGGAGAATCCTTAAGACCGGAGGCAAAGTTATAAAAAACGTTACCGGCTACAACCTTTCGCACCTTTTTATCGGCACGGAAGGAACCCTGGGGGTTATAACGGAAGTCCTTCTCAAACTTATATCCAAACCCCGCTACGTTTCCACAGCTTTCGCCGTTTTCCCCAACCTTGAGGACGCCGGCAGGGCAGTCCACCGCATCCTTCTGGCAGGGATAACCCCTGCTTCCATTGAACTCATGGATCAGACCACCATCGGGACAGTGGAAGAATACCTGCACCTGGGGCTTCCCACCTGGGCCGAAGCCATCCTTATCCTGGAGGCCGACGGCAATCAGGAGGAAGCCGTCCTCAGGGAAATAGAGGCCATTGCCAGGATATGTCGGGAGAATGGAGCTGTGGAAGTTAAAGTGGCCAGGGATGAGGCTGAAAGGAACAGTCTCTGGAAAGCTCGGCGCTCCGTTTCTCCCTCCCTGGCCCGCAGGGCTCCCAATAAGCTGGGGGAAGACATAACCGTTCCCCGAAGCCGGATCCCGGAAGCCGTAAGGAGAATCCGGGAAATATCCCAAAAATACGGCCTTCCGGTAGTCGTTTTCGGCCACGCCGGCGATGGAAACCTCCACCCCAACATCCTCTTTGATAAGCGCCGTCCGGAGGATATGGAAAAGGTGGAAAAGATTGCGGGCGAAATCTTCAAGATGGCTGTAGAAATGGGCGGAGTGCTTTCGGGGGAGCACGGGGTGGGGATTTTGAAGCAGCCTTACCTGGAAATGGCCGTTGGGCCTGTGGCGGTAGAAATCATGAAAGCCATAAAGCAGGCTCTGGATCCCAAGGGTATCCTTAATCCGGGGAAAGTGGTACCTCTTGGTGTCTCGTGGCGAGGCGAGTGAGAGCATGGGGCAGGTCCGTTGCGAGATAATAGCCATAGGAAACGAACTTCTGCTCGGAGAAGTTCTTGATACCAACACTCACTGGCTCTGCCGGCAGTTGACCGGCCTCGGGGGAAAGGTAACCCGATGCCTTGTGGTGGGGGATGACCCTGAAGAAATCGGATGGGCATTGAAAAGTTGCCTGTCCAGGGGGGCAAACCTTATAATCACCACTGGCGGCCTCGGCCCAACAGCCGACGATATTACCCTTCAGGCCATAGCCGGGGCCCTGGACCTCCCTCTGGAAGAGAACCCGGAGGCCCTAGAGATGATTGGAACCCGTTACCTTACTTTATACCAAGCAGGTTACGTTCAGGAACCTTCTGTGACCCCTCCCAGGCGTAAGATGGCCCTTTTCCCAAAGGGTGGTAAGCCCCTGTTCAATCCCGTGGGAACTGCCCCGGCCATGCTTCTGGAATATGAAGGAAGCTACATCCTCTCCCTCCCCGGCGTCCCCGAGGAGATGAAGGGCATATTCCGCTCTTCTCTGGTTCCCTTCCTGGAAAAAATTTTCGGCCAGGCCTTTTATGAAAGCATAACCCTCTCGCTGGAATGGGGGGATGAATCCTCAATCGCCGAAATCCTGGACAGGGTAGCCAAACAGCATCCCAACGTCTACATGAAATCAAGAGCCAGGGCTTTCGGAAGAGAGGTCCGCCTGAAAGTAACCTTGGCGGCTTCCGGGTCCAGTTCTGAAGCGGTCAGCAGAGCTATAGAGGAGGCCCTCTCCCATCTGGAGAAAGAATTAGCTTCCAGAGGCATAAAGGTGAGCAAAGCATGATGAAGCGATTCTTGTGGCTCCTGCTGGTTCTGATCCCTTGTTTTCCCTTAGCGAGGGAGGGATTTTTTCATACGGACGACGGGATCTTCCACTTTTACCGGTTCGCCTCCCTCACAAGGCACATTGAAGCCGGCCACCTCTATCCCCGCTGGTTCGCCGACTTTGCCTTTGGCTATGGACACCCTATCCTCAATTTCTATGCCCCCCTGACTTACTACCTGGCCTTTCTCATCCATTTGCTGGTCCGCAACCCAGTAATAGCCATGAAAGTGCTGATCGTTTTAAGTTTTGTAGCTTCCGCCTGGGGGATATACCTCTTGGGAAGGGAGCTCTGGGGAGAAGAGGCAGCGTTCCTCGCTTCAGTACTCTACGCCCTATTCCCCTACCATCTTGCTGATGTCTACACCAGAGGAGCAATCCCGGAGGCCCTGGCTTTTGTCTTTCCCCCAATAATCCTCTGGAGCTGGCTCAAAGGGTATTTTCTGATAGGAGGACTCGCCTGGGCTGGTCTCCTCCTCACCCACAACCTTTCAGTCCTCCTTTCTATTCCACTGCTTTTCCTCTGGGGGCTGGCATTAATCTCAGCTGGCAGGCTTTCTCTGAAGGGTTTCGTTAAACTTTCTCTGTCCCTGACCTTAGGGACTGGCCTGGCCGCTTTTTACTGGCTCCCCGCCCTGAAGGAAATGAAGTTCGTTTTTATCGGAGTGGCAGGGGTAAGCAGAGGCTATGAGAAGCACTTTCTGGATTGGGGGACGCTTCTTGGCCCCCATTTCTTCTATCCTTACACTCCGGCCGGCACTGTGGCCCTGCATCCCATTCCCTTTGTCTTCCTACTTTTAGCTTTGGGCGGTGCTGTGTTTCTAATTCGGGAGAGAAAAAGGGAATGGCCTTTTACAGCCGCTCTCATCCTCACTTTGGCCCTCAGCATCTTTATGCGGTGGGATGGCTCCCTCCCACTCTGGCGCACTCTGGAAAGATGGCTTGATGCCCTGCAGTATCCCTGGCGTTTTATGCTCCTCACAGCCATTTCTTCTGCTCTGCTGGGAGGAGGAACTGCCTTCTTCCTGATGGACTTGCAAAAAAGAAGCGGTTTACCTTGTCCCATCTGGACTTTACCCATTCTGCTGGCGATTCCGGTGTCCCTCTGGAATCTTCCCCTAAAACCTATGCCTCTGACCCCTTCTGACCTCAAAGCCTTTTCCATGTGGGAGACTGATTTCAATAACCGGCAGATCGGGGCCACATGGACGGCTGAGTTCGTCCCGGTCACGGTTAAAGCTGATCGCACAGCCGTCCCGATTCCCCGCCTTCCAGGGGAACCCAAATACGAACCCCTTAAAGTTATCCCTAAGCTCATCCCCGGCCCTCAGCGTCCCCTGGACTCCCGCTGGGAAGTGGAGACACCGGAGGCCATCCGCCTCGTGTGGCATCAATTCTATTTTCCTGGCTGGAAGGTGCTACTGGACGACCGGGAAATCCCGGTAGAACCTGTAGGACCTCTGGGTCTTCTTTCGTGGGAAATCCCCGCAGGGAAGCACACGCTCAGGATAGTTTTCAGCGATACTCCCCTGCGCCGGTGGGCCTTTTACTTGAGCCTGTTTTCTTTCCTCGTAATCCTTCTGTGGGTTTACCGGGAGTCGCCGGGAGCGTTGAAGGCAATTCTGACAGGCGGCGGGCTTCTATTTCTGGCTCTGGGCTTATACCTTTATCCCTTCAACCCCCCGGCATCTCCCTCTGCCGTCTCCTACAACCTGGAAGGCAAGGCTTTACTGGTGGGCTTTTCCGCTCCCGACCTGATCTCACCGGGCTCGCAAGTGGAGGTAACCTTGTACTGGTTATGCCTTGAAAGCGTGGATGAGAACTTCAAGGTTTTCGTCCACATCTTTGACCCAGCCACCGGCAGGATAGTTGCTCAGCACGATGGGGACCCGGTAGGGGGCTTCACTCCCACGACCCGATGGCTTCCCGGGGAAATAATCGTTGACAATCACCCTGTTCTGGTTCCGGTGGATGCCAGGCCAGGCCGCTATGCCCTCGGAGCCGGGCTCTACCGCTTCCCTGAAGTTCGGAACCTCCAGGTTCTGGGGGGATTATTCCCCGATAACAGGATTTTGCTCAAAGAGATAAAGCTGGAAAAGAGATGAACCACCGGCGGCTTTTCTTTCTTATTTTGGCCTGTTATTTTGCACTGGCCTCTATATATTCAGCCCTGACCCCCTTGGGGGAGGCTCCCGATGAGGCTCCTCACTTTTCAGTGATGGTTTACATAGTGAGACATGCCAACCTTCCTGTAGGGCCCGAAGAGCACGAGGGGTTCCAGCCACCCCTCTATTACATCCTGGGAGCAACCCTGGCTTCCCTCTTTGATTTGAGCCGTTTCGCCATCATAGCCAATTCCGATTACAACCTGAGCGACCCGTTAGCTCCCAAGAACCTTCTGCTTCACACTTCCGATGAAATTTTCCCTTTCGCTGGTTGGGCAATGGCCTGGCGGCTCGTGCGGATCCTGTCCATGATCTGCGGAGCGATTACCTTGTGGGCCATTTACCGGCTCGGCCTCCTCCTCTATCCTGACGATCCGGAGGTGGCCCTTGGAGCTGTAGCTCTGACAGCTTTCACCCCGTATTTCCTGTTCATAAGCGGCGTGGCCAACAACGATAACCTGGCAACTGCCTTCGGTGCCCTGACCATTTTCGTGGTAAGCTTTGGGCTTACCCGGAAAATTAAAAGGCCAGAGCTCTTTGCCTTTTACTCAGGCCTGCTTTGGGGGTTGGGAACCATAAGCAAAGTAAGCCTGATGGTCCTGGGGGTGCCCATTGTATTTCTGGTCCTAAAGCTTGCCCGGGACTCGCAGGAAAACCGGGTGTGGAAATTCCTAAGCCTCTCGCTTCTTTCAGCGGTCGGGATGCTCCTGCCGACAAGCTGGTGGTTTATCCGTAACCACCTTCTTTACGGCGACCCTTTGGGGTGGCAACTCATCCTTCAGGCCAACGCTCTTCGCGCAGCTCCTCTAAGCTGGGGAGATCTGGTATGGTTAGCCCGGGGGCTGTACCGCTCTTGGTGGCTGGCCTGGATAGGAATAAGCCTCCCGAGCTGGCTTTACTGGCTTTTGGGGCTTATCCCTCTGGCAGCTCTTCTTGGCTGGTTCAGGGGGAAGCCTGCTGGCTCGTATCCCCTTTTCTGGGGCATTATGGCCCTCTATGTCCTTGGGGTTATGGTGGCGCTTCTAAAGTGGACCGCTACTGTTCTGGGGACCGACCAGGCCCGTCTTCTATACCCGGCTTTACCTGTCTTTTCCCTTTTCACCGCTGCGGGGCTGAGGATATGGGGTAAAGGCTTGCTGAAGGGTGTGATCCTTGGCCTCTTAATTCTTGCTGTATCTTCGCCCTGGCTTTTTATCTATCCTGTTCACAGCCCACCGCCTTACATCCCTGCTGGCGAGATGCCTTCTCCTCTGGCAAAATTCGGAGACGTCATAGCCCTTCAGGCTTTTGAAATGGAGCCAGACCCCTGGGTTCCTGGTGGGGTTGAGGAAATAAAACTCACCTGGCGTACTTTTGCTCCCCCGAAGGAACACTACTGGCTCTACATGAGACTTGTGAACGAAAAAGGTGAAACAGTATGGTTCAAAGATGGCTCCCCGACGGCGGGCCGTGACACCACAGACCGCTGGCCGGGTGGAGTTCTCATTCCTTCCAGGCATCGGATTTACCTGCCGGAAGGCCTTGCTCCAGGCCGGTACAAACTTTTGATTGGCTTTCACCGTTTCGGCAAGTGGGAATGGCTACCGGCTTTCAGGGGGGACAGGTTTGAAGGGGACCTGCTGGAATTAACAGAGATAAGCCTTTCCAGATAACCGCCTCTCCGCATCATAGCGAAAGAGTGCCTCCAAACCTTCACAAAGGGAGCGTTCAACCACCCTTCGCATCCCGCCCACGAGTGGGACCCATAGCCGTAGCAAACCCTATGCCCACGAGGGCGGGAAAAATCAGGGGTCCAGGGGGCGAAAGTCCCCTGGCAAGGGGCCTGGGGGATGTGCCCCCAGAAACCCTAAAAAGTGAGCAGCCAACCCCTGCATCCCACCCACGAGTGGGACCCTGGACCATGGCGAACCTAAAGCCCACGAGGGTGGGAAAATTCGGGGGGTGGAGGGG
>JANXAG010000007.1 GCA_025062375.1 Anaerolineae bacterium
CATGCGTGCCGCTCTTGCAAACTTCGGCGGCTTTGTAATTTAACAAATCAGGAGGCGACTATGGGAGAAGATAGACTTGCCTGGATCGATGAAGAGATAAAGGCCCTTAAGGAACAGGGCCTTTACATAAACATCCGCACAATTCAATCACCTCAGGGGGCCTGGCTTACCGTTGACGGAAAGAAAGTCCTCAACTTTTGTTCCAACAACTATCTGGGATTGGCCAATCATCCCAGGCTTAAAGAAGCAGCCCGCAAAGCCCTCGAAGAATGGGGCGTTGGTCCCGCAGCCGTGCGCACCATCGCCGGGACCATGTCCCTCCACCTGGAATTGGAAGAAAAACTGGCCCGGTTCAAAGGAGCCGAGAGCGCTATATCTTTCCAGTCAGGCTTCAAAGCTAACCTCGCCACAATACCCGCTCTGGTGGGAGAGGGGGATGTAATCTTCTCCGACGAACTTAACCACGCCTCCATTATAGACGGATGCCGCCTTTCGAGGGCTAAAATTGTCCGCTACAACCACTGCGACCCGGCTGATCTGGAGGCTAAAATTCGCCAGGAAGCAGGGAAATATCGCCGCGGGATAATCATAACCGATGGGGTCTTCTCCATGGATGGAGACATTGCCCCGCTGCCGGAAATCGTAGAAATAGCTGAAAAATACAACCTCATGACCATGGTAGATGATGCCCATGGTGAAGGAGTCCTGGGCCGGGGTGGGAGAGGCATCGTAGACCACTTCGGCTTGCATGGGCGGGTTGATGTGGAAATTGGGACCCTATCCAAAGCTTTTGGCGTGGTGGGGGGATATGTAGCGGGGAAAGAAAAAGTAGTAGAGTGGCTTCGCCAGAGAGGGAGGCCTTTCCTCTTCTCCAGCGCTATGACCCCTGCTGATGTGGCAGCCTGCATCGCCGCTGTTGAAATTCTGGAAGAATCCACCGAACTTGTAGATAAACTTTGGGAAAACACCCGTTACTTCAAAGCCGAAATGCGTCGTCTTGGATTTGATATCGGCCAGAGCGTAACTCCGATAACACCCGTTATGTTGGGAGAAGCGCCTCTGGCTCAAGAATTCTCCCGCCGACTCTTTGAAAATGGAGTTTTTGCCCAGGCTATCGGCTATCCTACAGTTCCTAAGGGCAAAGCCCGCATAAGAGTTATGATTTCCGCCACCCATTCCCGGGAGGATTTGGACAAAGGCCTAGAAGCCTTTGCTAGGGTGGGCAAAGAATTAGGCGTAATATGAAGGTTGCCATAGTCCACGATTGGCTCAATCAGTACGGGGGGGCCGAACTTGTCTTAGAGGCCCTAAAGGAGCTCTTCCCTGATGCCCCCATTTATACCTCTATTTACAATCCAAAAGCCATGCCACCTTTTTACCGGCAATGGGAAATCCACACATCCTTTATGGATAAACTCCCCTTTGTCAAAACCCATCACCAGCCCTTTCTCCCTCTCTATCCCCTCGCCTTTGAAGGTTTCAACCTCACGCAATACGACCTGGTAATTTCCAACAAAAGCGGCTTTTGCCATGGAGTGATAACAGGCCCTGATACGGTGCACATCTGCTATTGCCTTACCCCCACCCGCTTCGTATGGGATTTCCACGAATACGTTAAAATGGAAGACATCGGCCCGTTAGCCAAGAAGCTACTTCCTCTGTTCCTCTTCTTCCTTCGCCAGTGGGATAGGCTGGCTGCTGACCGGGTTGATTTTTTCATAGCCATATCTAGGGAAGTGAAGAAACGAATCCGTAAATTTTACCAGAGGACCAGCGAGATAATCTATCCCCCGGTCTACACCTCGCGTTTTCACCTTTCCTCTGAACAGGACGATTACTACCTCATAGTTTCAAGGCTTGTCCCTTACAAACGCATAGATATAGCGGTGGAAGCCTTCAACCTCCTGAAGCGTCCCCTCATCATTGTAGGAGAAGGGAGAGCAAGAGCCTCCCTGGAGAAAAAAGCTGGGCCTACAATCCGGTTCCTGGGAAGAGTCCCAGGAGAAGAGCTTGCTCAGCTTTACGCCCGCTGTAAAGCCCTTATTTTCCCTGGTCGTGAGGATTTTGGAATAGCCCCTCTGGAGGCCCAGGCCTCTGGCAGGCCTGTCATCGCCTACGCTGCCGGCGGAGCCCTGGAGACCATCTTGGAGGGAAAAACCGGTCTATTTTTCCGCTCGCAAACCCCGGAAGCCCTGGCTGAAACTGTCCTGGAATTTGAAAGGCGAGCGACAGAATTTGACCCTCCAATCATAAGGGAAAGCGTCAAACGCTTTGATGTCAAAAACTTTAAGAGAAAAATGCAGCTTTTTGTGCGATTCGCCGTAGATTCCATAAAAGGAGGCACCTATGTCTAACGAAACCTTCTTGCGCTTTCCTGAAGGTTTTATCTGGGGAGCAGCCACATCGGCCTACCAGATTGAGGGAGCCTGGAACGAAGACGGCAAAGGCCCTTCCATCTGGGATACCTTCTGCCATATACCCGGTAAAATCCGGGGGGGAGACACAGGCGATGTGGCCGCCGATCACTATCACCGATGGGAAGAGGACGTAAAAATAATGACCGAGTTGGGCCTGAAAGCTTACCGCTTTTCCATAGCCTGGACCCGCATATTCCCTGAAGGAGTGGGGGAAATTAATCGGAAGGGACTTGATTTTTACAACCGCCTCGTAGACAAACTCCTGGCCCACGGGATCGAGCCCTTTGTTACCCTCTACCACTGGGACCTCCCCCAGGCTTTGCAGGATAAAGGCGGGTGGCCCAATCGGGATACTGCATACGCCTTTGCCCATTACGCCGAAACAGTGGCCAATGAGCTTGGAGACAGGGTCTCTTTCTGGATTACTCACAATGAGCCTTTTGTGGCAGCCGTCATTGGCCACTTCACCGGCGACCATGCCCCGGGTGTACAGGATCCTTCCGCCGCTTTTGGAGCTGCCCATCACCTTCTCCTTT
Organism: Anaerolineae bacterium; assembly: GCA_025062375.1. NCBI lineage: Bacteria > Bacillati > Chloroflexota > Anaerolineae > Anaerolineae bacterium. The sequence goes on from JANXAG010000007.1 coordinate 2,954, forward strand.
CCCATGGCCTCGCAGCTCAGGCCATCAGGGCCTCTGCCTCCCGTAAACCCGAAATCGGAATCGTCCTGAACTTGCATCCTGTTCATCCGGCTTCTCCTTCAGAAGAAGACGCCCTCGCAGCTAAGAGGTTCGATGGCATTATAAACCGCATGTTCCTGGACCCCGTTTTCTTAGGAAAATATCCCGAAGATATGTTGGAACTCTTCGGCTTCTTCCTCCCCGAAATCCACCCAGGCGACATGGAAACCATAGCTACTCCAATTGATTTTATCGGCATAAACTACTACACCCGCACAGTGGCTCGCTTTGACCCTGAATTTCCCCTCCTTCAGGCCTCTCAAATTCACCCCGAAGGGAACGAATATTCCCAGATGTGGGAAATCTACCCCCCCGGAATTTACGAAATTGTCATAAGGGTTTGGAAGGACTACAAGCCTGCTTCCATCTTCCTGACGGAAAACGGTGTCCCTGTTCCCGATGGGGTAGACTTTGACGGCAAAGTGAGGGATGAAAGGAGAATCCGTTACCTTCGGAACCACCTCCTTTATCTTCACAAAGCCATAGCCGAAGGAGCACCCGTGAGGGGATACTTTGTCTGGTCTCTCCTGGATAACTTTGAATGGACTCACGGGTACAGCATGAGGTTCGGCCTGGTTTACGTGGATTATCCGACCCAGAAACGTATCATCAAAGAGAGCGGGTGGTGGTATTCTAAAGTTATAAAAGAGAACGGCCTGGCTCTGGAATAATCTGATTTCACGAAAGGGGCCAGCCTTAAAATAAATTTGCGCCAGGGCCAGAGGGGTTTTGCCTGGTAATAAGGGAATATTATAATTTTTCTTGCAAAACCTTCAGGGAGGTATTGGATTATGAACACCTTCAACCGCATTGTAGTAGTCATTTTCCTGCTGATAAACCTCGTACTCCTGCCCGCTTTCTTCCTCTTCCCCCGCGAACTGATCGCTAACCTAAACAGCGCCCTCACAAACCTCGAACATGCTCTGGAAAAAATCCAACCCTTCGTGAGGCTCAGCGGCGGAATAGCTCTGGCGGTGCTGAGCTTTATCCTCTGCTTTCTCCTGCTCATCCTGGAACTTCGCCCCTCAAAGCCCGGCGTGGTCAGAGTAAGCAGGGCTGATAGAGGGGAAGTTCTTCTGGAGCTTGGCTCTATCGCCGGCAGGATCCAGCAGACAGTAGCTCAGATACCCAGTGTGGTGGATGTAAAGCCAGTAATCAAAAGAAAAGGACCTGGGGTGGATGTTACCCTCAATATCACCACAACCCCTGAAGTAAATGTGCCCGAAAAAAGCGCCGAAATCTTAGAAGCGGTCAAGAGGCTGGTGGAAGGAGAAATCGGGGTAAAGCTGACTCATTTTCAGTTAAAAGTTAAGCACATAAAATCACCGATTACCGTCAAAAAGTAGTTCGCCCTTTGACAGTAATAACACCTGGGTCAAGCCTTATTTCTTCAAAGTAAACCATCAGCTTTGCCTCGGCAAGGGTTTCCGAAACGATGCGCGAAACGGTCCTCAAGGTAACCGCAGGCAAAGGCCTGTTGTTGATAAGCGCCCTGGTGAATTGAACTTTTGCCGTTCCATCTTGCACATAAAGCTGAAATTCCACCACCAGATTCAGGGCAACCGGAGCTAAGTTCACAAGAGTGGCGACAAAGATCACCTTATTCCGCTCTATCCAGATCCTTGGGTCCCTGAGAGGATGTTCTTTAAGCCTTTCCTCCAGCGTGAAAACCAGCAAAGATGTGAGCTCAGATTCGGTAAAGGTGAGGTGAAAAGACTCTTGTTGCTGAGCTTTATTTATTTTCCCCCAGGCTCTATCAGCAAGCTCCCTTGATATTTCCACCGGGCGTGATGGGAGTTCCTGCTTCGGGCGGCCTGCGGCACAGCCGGAAAGAAAAAAGGCGATGATCACCAGCACGCTCAAGACCAATAGTAACCTGCGCATCCCTTAACCTCCTCGCCCAAGGTTAAGTATATTATACCACCTTTTCAGCCCCTCTAACGCAAGCCTTACCTGCAAGTGGCCTCCGGAGAGCTCCTTTAATCCCGTTCTGCTCTCTTTGGCAAGATAACTCTGATTATTTATAATGAACTGGGATTCTAATCTTGAGGAGAAAGAGATGGGTAGAGCTTTAAAGTCCTGGTTACTTATCCTTGCTGCCCTAACCTTCACTGCCGCCTGCGCTCAATTTCCAAAAGCAAGAGGGGATTTACTGGAAGCTTCAGGCACTATTGAAGCTACAGAGATATCCGTGGCTTCGGAAATAGGAGGCAAAGTGGTGGAGGTAGCAGTTGAGGAAGGGGATGAAATTCGGAAAGGAAATCTCCTTATACGGTTAGATGACTCCGAGGCAAGGCAGAAGGTGGCAGAAGCTGAGGCTGTTCTCAAAGAGGCCAGAGCACACCTTGAGAAAGTCCAAAGGGGTGCAACCACCGAGGAACTGGACTTAGCTGAAGCTGCCCTCCAGCAAGCTATTGCTCGGAGGGATGCTGCCCGACGAGCATGGGAGGATGCCTCAGCGGCCCTAAAATCGCTGCAGGAGCTAGAAGTTGAAATAGAAAAAACCAAAGCAGAGCTTATAACCGCTGAGGGGGAAATCAGAAAAGCCGAGGTTCAACTCCGTATGGCCCAAATCATGCGCGACCGCTACCAGGGCGATGGTTCTGCCCAGGGCAAAGTCCTCTACACTTCTTATTCTTACCAGGTGGAAGCAGCAAAGGCGGCTTTAGAGGCCGCTAAAGCCAAAAAATTGGCCGTTGAAATCGAACTAAAAGACCTGGAAGATAAAAAATCAAACCCCTACCCTTACCTCCTTAAAGCCCTACAAGCTGAAGGGGAATACAGACAGGCGGAAGCTCACCTCCTTTCAGCTCAGGCGGAGCTGGAGAAAGCCAGAGCTGGAGCAAGACCTGAAGAAATAGAGCTTGCCCATGCTGCCGTAAAACAGGCCGAAGCTGCGCTGGAAATAGCCCGCTATTTTCTAACCAAACACACCATACATGCCCCGGCCTCGGGTTTTGTGTCCGAATGCGCCGTAAAGCCTGGAGAAAACCTCCTACCGGGCAAACCATTCATTACCATTGCCTCTTTGGACGAAGTAGAGCTCACCCTCTACATACCCCTTGCCAAACTGGGGCTTATGCAACTGGGACAGGAAGTAGAAGTTAGGGTTGATTCCTTCCCCGGAGAAGTTTTCAAGGGCCAAATTGTTTACATCTCCCCCGAAGCCGAATTTACCCCTCGTTCAGTTCAAACGAAAGAGGAAAGAATCACCCAGGTTTTCAGGGTTCAGGTTAAGCTCCCCAACCCCGACCATAAACTCAAACCTGGAATGTATGCCGAGGCCATTATTCGGAGGTAAAACCGCATGAAAGGGGCACAACCTGCTATCCCTGGCGACCACACCTGCGAACAACCTGATATCCTCTTCTTGCTTTCTTATCCCGTAAGTGCTATAATACCTGTGGAGGTGAGAAAATTATGGAATATTCCCGGAAAGAAGTGCTTAGCAGAGTGGTCACCAGCCTTAAACAACAGGGGAAGCAGTCCATAGCCGAACTGGTCCTTTCAACTCGCTTGCCCTACGGCGTGATCCAAGAGGCAATAATCACCCTTAAGGAACGGGGCATCGTCAAAATAGAAAGAATAATGGCCAACCCTGACCAGAACACAGAGATAGAACTACTGGAGGCTATGGACCTCATAGAACTAAATGAGTAGCCACAATGCCGGATATTGAAACTTTATTGAGTGCTCTGATAGCCATCATCATCGCTGTTGTAGCAAGCTCAATGGAGCTTTTGAGCAAATATCAAGCCCGAAGCTTCCGTGAAATTTTTTTCTCCCCCTATTATCTTTATTTTGCCCTCCTTAATGCTCTCTTTTGCGCTCTTGTGTACTGGTCATTGCCCTATATAGGCAACATTTTAGTGCGAAGCGAGTTGCTCCTACCGCTGGAGAATCCCCTGGTGCGAGCAATTGTAGCCGGTTTGGGTTACCTGCTTATAGCGAGAACCAGCTTTTTAGATATAACCGTGAGAGGGCAAACTGTAGGAATTGGGTTTGATGGTATTTACAGCACAGTAGCTCAGTACTTGCTTCGGCACCACGATATGCGCTTGCGAAGGAAAATGCGTGATGATTTCCTGAAAGCTTTTCACCGCTACAGAGATAAACCTCAGGTTTTCATCGGAGCCATTAAACTCCTCATGCCTCAACTGGAAATTGAGGATCGCGAAGAAGCTGAGGCCATTTTAGCCAGACTTAAAACAGGAAAAGTAAACCTTGTGGACTTCTGCTTTGGCTTGTATCTATTGCTCAGGGAATACACTGGAGGGGCTGAAAGCGTAGAGCACCTCCTCTCTCAGGTGGAAGAAGCCATGAAGTTTGACCCCAATTACGAAAAATCCCTAAGAGATGAAATCCAATGGCTTATCGCTTCCACTGCTGAAAAGTAACCAGACCGCTAAAAGATTCCCCAATTCCATCTCAGGAAGTTATATATTGACGCAAAAATGGTTACCTTTTCATAAATGGATAATGACAAAATATGGGGTTGCGAGGGTGGGGCATAAAAAGTAGATCGCCAACTCATCAGGCCATATGGGTGATATTTTGCTTCATTTGCTTAGTTATGCTATAATTTAAAAACAAGAATCCGCCACGGCGTGGCTAAAACCTTTTAAGGAGGAAAGCCATGGGTAAAAAGCTGACTATAGTCTTAGCGCTGGTCCTTGCCCTCGCTATGGTCCTCTCCGCATGCAAGCCCAGGCCTGTTGAGCCCATTAAGATCGGTTTCGTTGGTCCTATTACCGGCAAATGGGCTTACGAAGGCGAGGGAATGCTTAAGGTCATTAAACTCCTTGCCAAACAGGTAAACGAGCAAGGAGGCCTTCTAGGCGGCCGGAAGATCGAGATTGTCCCCTGCGATGACAAAGGCGAAGCCAGCGAAGCTGCCCTCTGCGGCGACAAGCTGGCTGCCGAGAAGGTGGTAGCAGTAATTGGAAGCTACGCCTCCACCTGCACTGAGCCCCTCTCCAAAGTCCTTAACGAAAAGAACATCCTCCAAATCACTCCTTCTTCCACCGCCACTGTTCTGACGGAGAAAGGGTATAAACAATTCTTCCGCACTTGCTTCTTGGATGACAAGCAGGGCCTCTTCGCTGCTGAGTTCTTCATCAAGAAAGGCTGGAAGAAAGCCGCCTTCATCCACGATAACTCCACTTACGCCAAAGGCCTGGCAGAGTGGGCTAAGAAGTATTACGAGGAAAGGGGAGGGACTACAGTCCTCTTTGACGCTATAACCCAGGGCGAGCAGGACTTCACCCCCATGCTGACTAAGATCAAAGCTGCTGCCCCCGATGTGGTCTACTTCACCGGTTACCACCCCGATGGTGGCCTCCTTCTTAAGCAAGGTTATGAGCAGGGTGTCTTCCCCAAGATTCAGTTCACCGCTGGGAACGCCTGCAATAACCCCGAATTCATTGAAATTGCGGGCAAGGAAGCAGCTGAAGGCGTTCTGGTAAGCACCGAACCCCTGCCCGGAGATCTCCCCTATCCTGAAGCTAAGAAATTCATTGAAGACTTCAAGAAGGAATACGGGGAAGAGCCTGCCAGCATATGGTGGGTGATGGCCGGCGACGCCTTCAAGGTCATTGTGGAAGCCATAAAGGCCACCAACTCCACTGACACCAACAAGATGGCCGAATACCTCCACACCCAATTCAAGAACTACCCTGGCCTCACTGGCCCTATCATCGGCTTTGACGAAAAAGGCGATCGCCTTGGCACCATTCACAAGTTCTACGTCATCAAAGACGGCAAGTTTGTGCCTTACGAATAAATACACTAAGGGGAGGGCTTAAACCCTCCCCTTAAGTTAGCAACGCAACAAATTACAAAGGGGGGAGAGCTTTCTCCCCCCTTTTAAAAGATTTTAAGTCGGGAGGGGAGATGGACATATTTCTTCAGCAACTGATCAATGGGATTACCATAGGTTCCTTCTACGCCCTCATCGCCCTCGGTTACACCATGGTCTATGGGGTTCTCAAACTGATAAATTTCGCTCACGGTGATCTCTTCATGACAGGCTCATACCTTGGCCTGACCATTATCTCCATGCTCATCGGGGCCGGATTGGGGAACCAGACTATTCTTTGGGCTCTCGCAGGGATCTTCATTATTGTTATGGTATTGGTAGCTGGGCTTGGGGTAGGAATTGAAAGGGTAGCTTATCGTCCTCTGCGCCGGGCCGGTAGGCTTGCCCCCCTGGTCTCGGCTCTGGGGGTATCCATAGCCCTCCAGAATGCTGTTATGCTTATATACGGCCCCCGCTATAGGGTCTATCCCAGAGGTATAATCCCAGCCATTTATTGGCAAATAGGGGGCTTTCAAATCAGTTTGCTCCAGGTCTTTGTCCTTTTACTTTCGTTAATCTTAATGGTTCTGCTTTATTATTTTATCCACTACACCAGACTTGGAACTGCTGTGAGGGCGACAGCCCTGGATCATGATGTTGCCAGGCTCATGGGGATCGATGTTGACACTATAGTAAGGATTATCTTTATAATAGGTCCAGCGCTCGGAGCAGCCGGCGGGATAATGGTAGGCTTGTATTACGGACGCATAAACTTCACCCTGGGGTGGGGCTATGGTCTCAAAGCTTTCACCGCCGCTATACTGGGCGGAATTGGCAATATCCCGGGCGCTATGTTAGGAGGAATGCTCCTGGGGATCTTTGAAACCTTGGTAGCCGGCTTCATACCCCAGGGAGGTGCCTGGAAAGAAGCTATCGTCTTCTTGATATTAATCCTCATACTTATAGTCCGTCCAAGGGGTATCCTTGGTGAGAGGGTGGCGGAGAAACTTTAAGAAGGGGTGAAAGGATGAAAGCTTTGTTTACTTACTTCAAAAACCTGGACCGTCGTGTCCTCTACGGGGCACTTTTAGCTATAGTTCTCCTTTTCCCCTTGGTGGTCAGAAACGATTACTGGATTTCCACCTGGGTATTGTTTGGGATATGGGTGATCCTAGGGCTTAGCCTCAACATAATTGTGGGATATGCTGGACTTTTTCAGCTCGGCCATGCGGCTTTTTGGGCAGTAGGGGCATACACCACCGCTATCCTGAATATTTACCTAAAGGTCCCCATTCTGGTATGCCTGCCCATAAGCGCCCTCGTGGCTGCCTTCTTTGCCATCATTATCTCCAAACCCATCCTCCACCTGAGGGGCGATTACCTCTGCATAGTGACCATAGGTTTCGGGGAGATTGTGCGGCTTTTCCTCTACAATGACCCCTTCAAGATCACCGGCGGAGTCAATGGTTTAAGAGGAATTGCAAGGCCTTCCATCCTGGGGCTGGAGATAAACACCCCAACCGATTATTACTATTACGTGCTTTTCTTCGTGCTCATTACCATATTAGCGATGCAGAGGCTTGAAAATTCAAGGTTAGGGCGAGCCTGGAACTATGTTAGGGAAGACGAAATGGCCGCTGAAGCCATGGGCATTGACACGGTGAAAGTCAAGCTTCTGGCCTTCGCTATAGGCGCAGCCTGGGCTGGAGTCGCCGGGAACATTTACGCCAGCCGATATACCGTGATCGCACCTGAAACCTTCAGCTTCTGGAACTCGGTGGTAATGTTCTGCATAGTAGTTCTGGGAGGGACCGGTTCCATCCCTGGTGTTTTTGTGGGAACCCTGGGAATGATTGTGCTCCCTGAAATTTTAAGGCATGTTCTTTCGGCTATACTGGAGTGGCGGCTCCTTGTGTTTGGAATTGCTATGGTGATAATGATGATTTTCCGTCCTGAAGGGCTCTGGCCTCACCGCCGCTACCGCCTTGAATTGCGCCGAGAAGAACCTACTTCTTCCTGACGCCTGGAGGTGGAAATGGTTCTCCTTGAAGTGAAAAATCTGACTAAAAGTTTCGGTGGGCTAATAGCTGTAAACGATTTGAGCTTTCACGTTAACGAGGGAGAGATCCTGAGCATGATAGGCCCCAACGGTGCAGGCAAAACCACCGTCTTCAACCTCATCACCGGCATCTTCCCACCTGACAGAGGGGAAATTCGCTTCAACGGCCGAAGCCTAATAGGCCTTCGCCCTCACCAAATAACTGAATTGGGGATAGCCAGAACTTTCCAGACCATAAGGCTATTCCCAAACCTTACAGTCCTGGAAAACGTAATGGCTGGATTGCACTGTCGGACCAAGGCCGGTCTCTGGTCTTCCCTCTTCCAAACGAGAGCCCAGCGTGAGGAAGAACGCTTTATACGGGAAAAAGCTCTGGAATACATCCATTTCATGGGGCTTGGAGGATTAGAATTTGAACTGGCTAAGAACCTCCCCTACGGCCTTCAGAAACGGTTGGAGATAGCTCGTGCCCTGGCCACAAACCCCAGAATTCTCATGCTGGACGAGCCTGCTGCGGGCCTCAACGAACAGGAGACAACGGAGCTCATGGAGACTATAACCCAGCTGAAGGACAAAGGCATCACCATATTCCTCATCGAGCACGATATGAAAGTAGTTATGGGTATTTCGGAGCGGATAATAGTTCTCGATAACGGCTACAAGATAGCTGAAGGTGCCCCTGAAGAAATCCAGAACAACCCACGGGTGATTGAAGCTTACCTGGGCAAGGAGGAGTGAGGATGCCTCTACTGGTCTTGGAGAACGTGCACACCTACTACGGGAACGTTCACGCCCTAAAAGGTATATCACTCACGGTGGAAGAAGGAGAAATCGTAACCCTTATAGGGGCCAATGGCGCAGGCAAGACCACCACCCTGAAGACCATTTCCGGGCTTATTAAACCGAGGGAGGGCAAAATAATCTTTGATGGCCACGAACTCAACAGGATCCCGGCTCATAAGATAGTGCACATGGGAATATCCCACGCTCCTGAGGGGAGGAAAATCTTCCCAACTCTAACGGTAGAGGAAAACTTAATGCTGGGGGCTTATAGCCTCGGGAATGACCGCAAGACCATTGAGACCAACAAGGAGCGAGTCTTCGCCCTTTTCCCCCGGCTGGCTGAGAGAAGAAAGCAACTGGCTGGCACACTTTCCGGTGGGGAGCAACAAATGCTGGCCATAGGAAGGGCTCTTATGTCCAAGCCGCGCCTGCTCCTTCTGGACGAGCCTTCTCTGGGCCTCGCTCCCATGTTAGTCAAAGCTATCTTTGAAACCATAAAGGAGATAAACCGGCAGGGGGTGACCATCCTACTGGTGGAACAAAACGCTAAAGCTGCCCTTAAACTTGCTCATAGAGCGTACGTTCTAGAGACAGGCCGAATAGTCCTGAGCGGCTTTTCCCATGAACTTGTTCAGGACGAAAGAGTGCGAAAAGCTTATCTGGGGGAAAGGTAACATGAGCACAAGGGAAGAAATTCTTCGCAAAACTGTTGAAAGCCTCCTGGAAGACGAAAGGCTTCGCTCTAATTTCACCGATTACGAAGCAGAAGCGATTTTGGGTTGGGCAACCCGCTGGCTTGAAAAGAGAATTCTCACGGCACCGGAAGAAAAAATTGAAGAAGTAGCCCGCTGGGAAAAGGAGAGATTGAAAAACTTTATCAGTTCTCTGAACAACATGTTCCTTTACACCCGCTCCCCAACGCTGGCCCTGGCTATGGGGCTTGTGGAAAAACACCTCAATGAAGGCAGACCTTTCTCCGCAAGGGAAGTCATTGAGTGGATTACTTCATTGGCTGAGATAATATGGGAAAAAAGAGAAGGCGTCTCCTAAGGATATATTTAGCTTTTGCCTCAATTGCCCTGCTGACGGTCTTACTTTTGCTTTTTCTTTTCCCCCTAGCCCAGGAGGAGACAGTTCATCCCACCCCCACCCCGGGGACTGGAAATTGGTATCGTGTATACTTTACAGCACCGGGCTCAGAGCCAATAGATAAAGGGCTTGAAGATCTCATAAAGTCGGCCAACCATTCAATCGATGTGGCCGTTTACCAATTGGACTTACCAGGAATAGTCAAAGCCCTCATAGAGGCCTCCCAAAAAGGGGTTAAAGTGCGCGTTGTTACGGATATAGACGATGTCCTTGAACATTCCAGAGAGAGGGTCTCTTTTCTGGAACTTAAACGCCACGGAATCCCGGTAGTAGGCGGAAATACCTCAGGCATAATGCACAATAAATTCGTTGTAGTAGATGGCCGGGCTGTCTGGACTGGTTCGTGGAATTTTACCTTGAACGATACCACTCGCTATGACAACAATGCTATATTGATTTACTCCCCAGAACTTGCTCGCAATTATACGGTTGTCTTCAACAAGATGTTTGAGGAGAAAGAGTTTGGCCCCAAACGCAAAGCGGGAGGCACAATGCCCTATCTCATCATAAACGGTATTGCCGTGGAAAATTACTTCGCTCCAGAAGATGGGGTTGGCAAAAGGATAGCCGAGAAACTCCAACTGGCTAAATCCTCGATCTATTTTATGGCTTTCTCTTTCACCGACGACAGGATAGGTAAGGTGTTGCGGGAAAAGGCAAAAGAGGGAGTGCTGGTTCAGGGGGTATTTGAGAAGGTAGGTTCCGAAACCAAGTTCAGCGAATTTGGAGCCCTGCTTAAAGCCGGCATTGATGTCCGTCAGGATGGCAACCCTTACCTTATGCATCATAAGGTTTTCATAATTGACGAGAAAATCGTTATCACTGGCTCCTTTAACTTTTCAGTTAGTGCCGATGAGTTTAACGATGAAAACATCATCATCGTGGAGGATCCGGCTATAGCTAAGGCTTTCGTAGGTGAATTCCAGCGAGTATACTCAGCTGCCAGGCGGTAAAACAGGGGGAAACTAAATGCCTGAAGAAGTTGATCTGGAAACTTACTGTGAGGAAATTGATTCCCTCATAAGGAGGGGAAGGAGCGACGAAGCCATCGCTGCCGCTCGCCATATTCTTTCCTTTTACCCTAAATTCATCGAAGCCTATCGCCTTCTGGGAAAAGCTTATCTTGAAAAGGGCGAGCTGGCTAACGCTGCTGATATGTTCCTCAGGGTATTAGGAGCTGACCCGGAGGACTTTATAGCTTACGTTGGCCTAGTGGATGTTTATAGAACTGAGGATAAAATAGAGCAGGCTATTTGGTTTTTGGAAAGGGCTATAGATCTGGAACCAGCTCGCAAGGAACTGAGGAAAGAGCTGGAAACCCTTTATCGGGCGTTGGGGGTAACCGAACTTATTCCTCATTATACCCTCGCTGGACTTGCTCGCACTTATTTTAGAAGCGGGCTCCTTGAGCAAGCCGCTCAGGCTTTGAACGAGGCACTTGAGAGAGAACCCGATAGAATTGACCTCCGCATGACTCTGGCTGAAGTTCTGTGGCGGATGGGAAGACGCCTGGAGGCGGCTCAGACCTGCCTTGAAGTCCTGGATGTTTTGCCTTATTGTCTCAAGGCCAATTTAATTCTGGGCTATATTTGGAGCTCCATAAATCCGGGCGAAGCCAGAGCAAAGTTTGAGCTTGCTCAGGCCCTTGACCCATTGAACCGGAAAGCCTGGGAGCTTTTCGGCAGGGACAGCCCCCTTCAGCCCCGCCAGATTAAAGTGCCAAGGTTTGAGTTTATCATCACCCCTATAGAGCGAAAAATCCCCGCCTGGGCAGAGGCCTTGGAGACAGAGGAGGAACCACCTCTTCAACTGGAGAAGCCGGAAGAAATAGAAGAGCTTCTGGTTGGCCCTGAAGTTGAAATGGCTCCGGAGGAAATTCCCTCCAGATTTGAAGGCGAAGCAGCTCCTGCGGGGGTAGAACTTCCTCCCTGGCTTGAGGAAGAAATTTCCGAAGAAGTGCCTTTGGAAGAGCTTCCTCCTTGGCTTAGGGAAGAAGTTCCTCCCCCGGTGCGGCTTGAAGAAGAGGCTTTAGCTCCAGAAAAACCATCCCTGGAAGAAGTCCCCTCTGAAGAAGCTCCTGCGCTATTCTGGCCTGAAGGGGAAGCAGAATTTCCAGAAGAACTGCCCCCGTGGCTCAGAGAAGAGATAACCCCTGAGGAAGTCCCTCCCCCCTCCTGGCTTAAAGAAGAGGTTCCACTGAAGGAGACTCCGGCGGAAATACCTCCCTGGTTTGAAGAGGAAGCATTTCCCGAAGAAGCCCCTCTCCCATCATGGCTCGAAGAAGTTCCATCTGAGGAAGTTCCGGAACCATTGTGGCCAGAAGTAGAAAAAGCTCCGCCTGAGGAAGTCCTTGCCCCTGCTGAAGCGGAAAAGGAAGAATTTCCCGTTCTGCCAGCGGTGGAAGAGGTTCCTCCTGGGCTTGAAAAGGAAGAAATCCCTCCTTCCTGGATAGAGAGCCTCAAGCCCCTGGCAGAAAGCTTCCTGGAGGGTGAAGTAGAAATGGCCCTCGCTGCCGAAGCAGAAACGGCGGTAGAGGAATTGCCCCTTGTGGAGGAAATAAAGGTAGAGAGGCCTCCCGTTGTCAAACCTATGGGGGTTGAGGAGCTTCTTGAGACTGCCAGAGCTCGGGCTCGGGAGGGAGATTGGGAAGAAGCATTGAGGTATTACAGGAAACTTTTCCGGCACAAAAAGTATAGGGAAGAAATAAGCAGAGAACTGGAAAAGGCCTTAGAAAGAGGCGTGAAGATCCCGGCACTATTTGAGCTTCTGGGGGATATTTACCGGGAGAAAGGCCAGCTGGACCGGGCTCTGGAGCTTTACAGGAAAGCCCTTCTCCGCTCTTAATCCACCAAAGCCTCAGAGGAGGAATAACCATGGAAAGGAGCCTCATCATCATAAAGCCCGATGGAGTCCAAAGAGGCTTAATAGGGGTTATTATCTCTCGCCTGGAGAACAGGGGCCTCAAAATAGTGGCGATGAAAATGATTCAAATGGACGAGGAATTAGCCCGCCGCCACTACGCTATCCACGAAGGGAAGCCTTTCTTTGAAAAGCTAATAAACTATATAACCTCTGGCCCTGTGGTGGTGATGGTAGTAGAAGGCCCCAGAGCCATAGAAATTGTGAGAAAGACCATGGGCACCACCAACCCCGCTGATGCTTCCCCTGGCACTATCCGGGCCGATTTCGCTTTAGAAATTGGCCGAAATCTTATCCACGGTTCGGACTCCCCTGAAACGGCTGAAAAAGAAATAGAGCTTTTCTTCCACCCCTCTGAAATCCTTTCCTACCATCGCGATACGGATCGATGGATCTTTGAATCTTAGGAGGAGGTCGGCAAATGGATTTTGCCTTTAGCGAAGAGCAGGAAATTTTCCGCAAAAGCATCCGGGAATTCGCAGAAAAGGAGATAATGCCCAGGGCTCAAGAAATAGATCAGAAAGGTGAGTTCCCGTGGGATATCATTAAAAAAATGGCCCGTCTCGGCCTCATGGGCTTGCCTTTTCCTGAAGAGTATGGTGGATCTGGCGGGGATACCATTTCCTACGCCATAGCAGTGGAAGAAATTGCCAGAGCTTCAGGCTCGGTAGCTATAACCTTTTCGGCTCACATCTCCCTGGCCTGCGGAGCTATTTACCTCTTCGGAACCGAGGAGCAAAAAAGAAAATACCTCGTTCCTATGGCCAAGGGAGAGAAGCTGGGGGCCTTTGGCCTCACAGAACCGGGAGCAGGAAGCGATGCCGCTGCCATCAAGACCAGGGCAATCCTTGACGGGGACGAATGGATTATAAACGGCCAGAAGATCTTTATCACCAATGGCTCCGTGGCCGATGTAGTCGTGATAGCAGCGGTTACCGATCCAGCTAAGGGCAAAAGAGGGATTTCCAATTTTATAGTGGAAAAGGGCACCCCTGGCTTTCGCATCGGAAGGGAAGAAGACAAGATGGGCCTCAGGGGTTCTGTAACTTCTGAATTAATCTTTGAGGATTGTCGCATTCCCAGGGAAAACCTGCTTGGGAAAGAGGGGGAAGGCTACAAACAGTTCCTCGTTACTCTCGACGGAGGAAGGATTGGCATTGGGGCGATGGCTGTGGGTCTGGGAATGGCCGCTCTGGAGACATCCGTGAAATACGCAAAGGAAAGGGTTCAGTTCGGGCAGCCTATTGCCGAATTCCAGGCCATCCAGTGGATGCTTGCTGATATGGCCACTGAATTAGAGGCAGCCAGGCTCCTTGTATATAGAGCTGCCTGGCTCAAAGAGCAGGGGCAGCGTTTCACCAAAGAAGCTGCTATGGCTAAACTCTTCGCTTCCGAAGCAGCAGTGAGAGCATGCTACAAAGCTATCCAGATCCATGGTGGGTACGGGTACACGAAGGACTACCCGGTAGAAAGGTTTTACCGTGATGCCAGGCTAACCACCATAGGCGAGGGGACAAGCGAAATACAACGCCTTGTGATAGCCCGATACCTCTTGGAAAGCTTTTAATCTGGCAATCGGGCATCCTCTACCAGGGGGTTCTTCAGTGCGGGCCGAGTTTGTTTATTAAATCCTGGATGTATTGAAGTAAGCGCAGGTCATCGCCGCGGCCGTAGAGGAGTTCAGCCGCAACGGAAGGTTTGATGGGTTCTCCCAGGTTTCGGGAAAGAATCCGAAGCAACCCCAGATCACAGTGCTTCAGCAGATCCCCGCCGGAATGGATCTCCTCTTTCAGGGAAACAACCCGATCCCACCATTGAGGCCCTTCTCGTCCAGGAGGTGTAAACTCAAAGCAATAGGTGTGAAACAACTGGTGGATAACTTCTTTGACAATAGAAAGAGGTACTTCTGGATGACGGGCCTGGTAATGTTCTATAAGCTTTTCCTCGAGCGCTTTGAGGGAAAGCCCCGGGTTCTGCCGCATCAATTTGTAGAAATTCAGGATGACCCAGGGGCGATGGGGGTTAGCGGTCATCCGAACTTTTGGAGCCAGAGCCCTTATATACCTATCTATCTCTCTTTCTCCTCGCACGAATTGCGGGGATGTTTCCTCCAACAGGTCATCGTAATAAACGAACTCGTCGCAGGCAGCGATGAGAGAAGCGCCACTACACCCTCTTACTCCCAGGCCGATGACGATCTTCCCCCGTCCGTGCAAATAGTGAGCTAGCTCGGTGAAATCACTGTCACCTGTGGCCAGTATGATGTGGGTTAGGGGTAGTTCCCCAGCTGCCACGAGGTTTACTGCATCAATCGTTAACCGGATATCGGCAGCGTTTTTGCTGCGCCCGCCGACGTGGATTAATTCAATACCCAGGGCTGAAAGTTCCTTTTGGTACTGACCGTAAGCGCTCCAATCCGCATAAGCCCGCCGAATGACAACCCGGCCCCATCTTTCAGCAACTTTCAGGATTTTGTACCACTGAACAGGCCCGTTGAACTGCTCTTGCACACTGCGGAGCAGGTTTTCGTAATCTATAAACAGGGCTACCAGGCCTTCCCCCATTCTCCCTCCTCAGATTAAATTTTAACACAGCCTTTTGAGAAGTGGGGGGCAAAAATGAGGGGAGTTTAATTTTCCTTCAAGATCACCTTGCCTGAGTAGCCATCAACCACCACGATCTGGCCATCTTTCAGGGCAGAGGTAGCTCCTCTTATTCCCGTTACTGCGGGGATGTTATATTCCCTGGCTACAATTGCTCCGTGGGATAGTTGCCCTCCAACTTCCATTATCAACCCTTTTATCCGCCCGAAAACCACCGTCCAGCCAGGGTCTATTGCTCTTACTACCAAGATATCGCCAGGGGAAACTTTACCCAATGCGGAGGGTGTTAGGACGATCCTGACAGGGCCAGAAGCTATGCCTGGGCTTACGGCTATCCCTTCCCAGTTTGTCTTCTCTTCAAGGGGTCTATCTCCTTTGAGAAAAAGAGGGTAAGCTACTGCCGGGTCTATTTTTTCCAGCTCTTCAAAAACAGCTCGTCTGGCCATGGCTAAAGCAACGGGGATAGAGCCTCCAGAGCAAATCTCTTCCAATTCATCCCAGGTAAAGAAGAAGATAAGTTGATGTTCCTGCAGTTTACCCTGTTTTTCCAGAGTTTTGCCAGCCTTCAGAGCTACCCTACGCATGAAAGCGAGGGTTTCCTGCCAGTAGAAGCGCTGTTCTTCCCTCAAGAGGGCATAAGGTCTGGCCAGCGAGAGAAGCAGGCTCAAAAGGGCTTTTCTCACGGGGTCCTTGAAGGTGGGAGCCTGGTAAATTCTTTTTGCGGGGCAGAAGGTGGATGAAGCGAGTTTGAAAATCTGCTCGGGCTCTTCGGCGAAAGTAGGCCTGTAAATATCCAGGGAGAAAGCGCGGTGTCCGTAGACTTTAATGAATTCCTTCAGCGCCTCTTCCCGGTCGGCGCTGTTCAGGGCTTTTTGAAGAGCGCGACCCATTTCTGCCGTCCTGGTGCCTATATCGGAGAGAAGAGCAGATGCGGCCGCTGAAACTTCGTCAGGCCTGAGCCAGAGCCCCAGGAAAAGCTTAAGGAGGCCGTAGCTTATATCAGCCCAGGTGAGACTCCAGCGGTGAATAGAAAGGAGGCGTCGGTTCAAAGCTTGAGCCCTTTCCATCAGAGACCATATCTGGAGCAAATTGTCGGGGGGAGTAGTATTAAGAGCCAAGTCCATGGAGTCCAGCTCGTTTCGGTGAAACAGGGTGTACCGTTTCCACAAAATGCAGTTCAAGGGTGACCAGTTTATAGGATCCCGAAAGAAGTGGCAGAGTAAGGATAGGGGGAACCGGAGGGGAAGTGAGACCCTTTTGCGAAGGTTAGAGTCTCTGTTGGGGAAATACCCTCTGGCTCCTTCTGGTAAGAGCCAGTCGGGGAATGGTCTGTATAACATCTGAAAAAGGGCCAGGTTTACGTAGGGTCGGCCGAGGTAGAGCCGTGTGACCCTTAGTTTTTCGGGATTACGGAACCCCATGTAGCGCAGCGGGTCGCGAAAGGCCAATTCTTCTACCAAAGGCTTTATTATGCTCCAGCCCAGAGGGGATAAAGGCTCAGAAAAGCGTTCGTTGAAGAAACCACTGGTCCAGAGCTCTTCTCCCCCAGGCTCAGTAAAGAAGCGCCAGGCTCTATACCGGAGTGAGCTTTCCACTGTAAGGGGTCTTACTTGGAGGAGGAAGAACTTTCCTTCGTGGTAGCACCACTCAACATCCTGGGGGTGGCCAAAGAGCTCTTCAAGGGCCAGAGCTATCGCCGCCACTGCTTTCACTTCTTGAGGCGAGAGGACTTTTCCTTTCCCCTGAGGTTCTTCTCCTTTTTTAATTCGGTAGCGCTCCGGTTGAGCCAACCCGCTTACGAGCGCTTCTCCAGAGCCTTTTACAGCCTCAATTGTTACAATTTCTTCTCCTGTAACAGGATCACGGGTAAAAACTACTCCTGCTTTCTCGGCAGGAACCATCCATTGAATTAAGACGGCCATTTTGCCGGGAGGTAGATTGTGGAAGGAGCGATAGGCCAGAGCCCGGGGGCTATCCAGGGAAGTCAGGCAATTTACTATGGCTTCTTCCAGATTTTCAGGCTCAACGTTCAGGAAAGAAGAAGCCTGACCGGCAAAAGAAAGCAGGGTTGAATCTTCAATTGTGGCGGAGGAACGGACAGCTAACTTGCCTGGAGGAAGATTTCGGAGAAATTTTTCAATTTCTTTCCGGAAGGTCGGCGGGAATTTGCCCTGGGTTTCCTTCAGGAGCTGAGAGGCAGAGGTAGTGAGGCAAAAGCCTGGAGGGATGGAGAAGCCTTTCCTGAGAGCCCTGGCGAGATTGGAAGCTTTAAATCCCACCAGGGAGGGGTCCAGGCTTTCCGAATCTTCCAAACTCAGAATTAGAGGTTTTTCTTCCATAAAGCAAAAAATTAGCCCCTCAGGACTCAGCCATCGGGGCGCTTTGTGGTTCAGTATGGTAAAATTAAGCGGCCGCTTTGGAAAGGTAAGAGTTGAAGAGTTTCATCAGGCGAGATTTCCGGCGCGCTGCATTGTTTTTGTGGATGATTCCTTTTTCGGCTGCTTTGTCCAGGGCACTTATAGCAAGGCGCAGAACCTCTTTTGCCTCTTCAATTTTTCCTTCAGCCAGGAGTTTTCGCGTTTTTTTAATGAACGTACGGGCCCTGGAACGGTAATACATGTTTAGCAGACGTCTTTTTCGAGCCTTCCTGAGTTCTTTCTCAGCTGACCTGGTATTGGGCAAAGCACACCTCCTCAAAGGTTTTTTTATATAATACCTTATCCTGCCAATTTTGTCCAATTACGGTTCCAGCGGGGGATTCACAAGGCTTTTAATGCTTTTTGTTCGCCGCCATTTTGACGGAATGTAATTATATCTAACCCGGTCTGGGAAGGAGCCAGGCCTGTCCTTATTATCTCTAACGATGGTGTTCAGTAAGAGGATGCGGAGCTGGTCTTAATGTTCCCCAGCAACTGGCCAGCGGTAGCGGTCACCAGGGTTCACTATCAACTCACCGCTGACTGAACCCCAGGGTGGGGGAGCATCTATGGTATAGGTGTAACGGCCAGGGTCAAGACAGTAGATGAACTCGCCTCCGGCTTGAATTTTAATGGTTTCGTTCCAATGATTCCCTATTCTGGTGAAAGTAAAGCTCAATTCCACTCCCATGAAGTTCTGAATCAGGTAGCAGCCTTTGTCAGGAGCGAGCTGCCTAACGGGGGTGGGAGATGGCGTAGGTGAAGGTTTAAGAACTCGTGTGGGAGTGAAAGTAGGCGTAGGTTTTGGAGTAGGAGTAAAAGTAGGGGTTGGTGAAGGCGTTGGAGTGGGTGTTGGGCTTGGCGTAGGTGTAAAGGTAGGCGTCGTTGTGGGTGTGAGCGTCGGTGTTGGTGTTAAAGTGGGTGTTGACGTGGCCGTAGGTGTTGGCACTAAAGGCAGTCCAGGCAGGTAGCGACATCCTGCGAGGGTTAGAAATACCAGCATAACGACGGTAGTGAAAATTAAAAATTTTGCCCTTTGCATTTTGACCTCCTTTCCGACAGGCAGGCACAATGCCTCAGGCCTTGCTTAGGTTTTAAAATCACCGCCGGAAAGACACCGGCTGGCTGTTTACATTATGGCGAACACCAAACCAGGTCTGTTTCATCAAAAGAGTCATGGGTTATTCTCCAGAATTTCCCGGTGCTCAGGGATAACAGGTAAATTTCCCGAGCAGAAAAACCTCTTCCCTCCCCAGCATAAGCGGTGAAGGCCAGCAATCTCCCATCTGGCGAAAAGACGGGTTTCTCTGCCCCGCCGGGAACCTGAGCGATCTTTTCAAGGCCACTGCCATCAGGGTTCATAAGGTAAAGTTGATGTGACCCCTCTCTGGATGAGACGAAAGCTAATTTTTGGCCATCGGGGGACCATGCTGGATGCCAGTCATAGGCCGGGTGATCTGTGAGGCGCAAGAGACCAGTCCCATCCTTCTGGATTACGAAGACATCCCAGTTTCCATCTTTGAGGGCAGCAAAAGCTATTTTCTCCCCATCGGGGGACCAGGAAGGTTGTCCAGCAAAGGTATTGCCCGAGGTGAGTTGACGGATTGTCCTTTCCTGCAAGTTATAGATGAAAAGTTCCTGGGCTTGAGCAAAGCTTGCCCTGAAAACTATGTGGTGGCCTTGGGGGTCAAAAGATGGTTCCCTACCCTGCGTGAGGAATTTAAAGCCCTGGCGATCCTTTAGCCAGATACCTTCCCCTTTTACGAAAGCCATAGCTCCCCCAGGAGCCAGAGAGAGTTCCCGCTCATCGGCGGGAGAGCTTAAGAGGAGCTCAAGCTCAGCGCCATCGGCTCTCATCCTGTAAAGGTCGTAGTTGCCTCCTGAATCGGAGGCAAAACAGAGGTATAAAGGGGGAATAACTTCAACGATTAACGGAGGCGTTTTAACTGTCTCACCTTCTGTTCCGGTAAGAAAAGCTTCAATGGTGTAAGTGCCAGGGGATGGAACTTCCCACAGAAAGGTTACAAGCCAGCGGCTGGGATAGCGTGCCATGGATTTAGGCAAAGGCAGGATTTTGCGCCCGTTAACCCACAATTCCGCTCCCGTGAGCTCTACAGGGGGGCTTTCCACCTCCACGGTAACAATCTGACCCGGGAAGATTATCGTCCCATCCCCCGGGGAAAGGAAACGAGCAGAAAAGGGGGAAAGCCCCCGAACTTCAGGCACTGCTTCTCTCATAGTTCTTGAAATTAAATAGATCAGCAATCCCCACTCCAGCACAACGGCGACGAAGAGGATTAATAGGAGCAAGATCCTCCTGCCTGTCAAGGTCTATATCCCTTGAGGCTTACTCCATCAAGATTTAAGTCCACTTCGCGCTGAGCAGTTCCCCACTTTTTCCACAGCCGGATAAAGATTGTAATGCGAGATGAAGGGGCCGTGAAGGTGATGGAATAACGGCTGAATTTCCCGGGAGAAAGCCTTGGGTAAACTTTGGGGACGGGAATATAGGTCCAGTTAGTGACGGCTCTCCAGTCGGTTCCTCCCGCCGGGTCATACCCCCACTGGATGACGTAACTATAGGGGTCTTCCGCTCCAGTTATAACCGGGTCGCCTTCAGCAGCTCGCAGGAGGGCAGCCAGGCTGAACTCGTAAATAGCTCCCGGGGTAAGGCCACCCACCACCTGATAGATGCCGGCATAGCGGTCGGGATCAGAGGCGGCACGGCAATAGGTGTGTATTTCTATGAGCTGGGAGTGGTGGCCATCCCAAACCACGGGGAACCAGGTGTCGTCATACCAGCCGTAGGAAGCATTGCCGCCGTTGTCAAACTTATGCCAGCCGAGAGCTACTCCATCAGGGCCAAAGCCCTCCTCAAAGCTTCCGTTGCGGATAAACTCATGCCATCTTCCAACGCTGACGGTGACGGAAACAGAAGATACCTTTCCGCTGGCGTCTACGGCTTCAGCTTTGAGGACGTGAGGCCCTGGGGTTACTGGAGTCCAGAGGAACTCCCTTTCAAGAGCCAAGGGGCCAACGGCAAAGGAAACGCTGCCTACAAGGCGGGGGCCATCGTAAAGTTTCAAGGAGGTGATGCCGACGTCGTTGGAAGCCATTACTTTAACGGGCCAGGCCCTGCCAACAGCGGGATAGGGAGGCACAGATAGAGCCACCTGCGGAGCTCTTGTATCGGCGGGGGCAGGCCCCAGGAGGCTTATCCCATCCAGGTTAACGTCCACTTCCCTGCCGGCAGTGCCCCATTTCTTCCATACCCTGATAAAAAGGGTAATCCTGGAAGATGGGGCCACAAAACTTGTGGTATACTCCAGCATTTTTCCAGGGGAGGACCTGGGATAAACCACATCCCAGGGCAATTCCACCCAGTTGGTGACAGCTCTCCAATCCGTTCCACCGGCTGGATCAAATCCCCACTGAACCCTGTAACTGTAAGGGTCCTCCAGGCCATAGATTACCGGGTCGCCGTCCTGAGCTCTTATCATACCCCTGATTTTGAGGGTGTAAGTTGCTCCCGGGACCACTGCCACTGTCTGGTAAATTCCGGCATAGCGGTCGGGGTCAGAGGCGGCACGAGAGTAAGTGTTTATCTCAATGAGCTGGGAGTGGCGACCATCCCAGACCACAGGGGGCCAGGTATCATCGTACCAGCCGTAAGTGGCGTTGCCCCCGTTATCAAACCTGTACCAGCCCAAGCCTACACCATCGGGGCCAAAGCCCTCCTCAAAGTTCCCATTGGTTATTCTTTCAGACACGGAGGAAGCAAAGGGCAGCTTGGGGAAGGTAAGGAAAGCAGCCAGACCCAGGAGGACTGAGGCGGAGAGCAGCAAAAGTGCTTTGCTTTTCATTTAAGCGCCTCCTTTTGCGCCTTCTAAAGCCGGTAAATGACCTTTAAAGTTTGTCTTTGCGTGGCTTTTAAATTCTGAAGTTTAAGAGGAGAAACCACGCAAGAGTGGTGAATCAAATTCATTATAGCACATTAAACCCCACCCCGCAATTGGGCGATGGGTCCTTAAGGTAATAACGGGTGTGCCGGTTGCTCCGCCGTCTTTCGACCAAGAAGGTTGGAAATTTTTGACAAAAGAAAAGCTCGTTGGTAAAATTTAAATTGACGGGAGGGGGAACGATGAGCCGGAATGTCCCGTTGCCGTGCCCGATACCACGCCTTTATCCAGACCTCAGGTCTGGGTATGCCGGAGTGTTATTAGACTGAGGTGTGGCACGTCAGGGCCGGTCCCCAGACCTAAGGGGGGCCGGCCCTTTTTAAATCTCACGGGGAGGGAAAAAGGATGAGGGAAAAACTTATTTCTCCTGCTGAGGATTTTTCCGAATGGTATGTTCAAGTTATCCAGAGGGCTGAGCTTGCCGATTATTCCCCGGTCAGAGGCTGCATGGTTATAAAACCCTACGGCTATGCCCTCTGGGAAAACATCCAGCAGAGCCTTGACCGTCGTTTTAAGGAGACAGGCCATCAGAATGCGTATTTCCCCCTCTTCATCCCCTACAGCTTTATTCAGAAAGAGAGCAAGCACATAGAAGGGTTTGCCCCTCAGCTTGCCATAGTCACCCATGGGGGAGGGAAGCAGCTGGAAGAGCCCCTGGTAGTCCGGCCCACCTCTGAAACCATTATAGGCTACATGTATTCTCAGTGGATACGCTCTTATCGGGACTTGCCCGTCCTTATAAACCAGTGGTGCAATGTGGTTCGTTGGGAGCTCCGAACCCGTCCTTTCCTCCGCACGATGGAATTTCTCTGGCAGGAAGGCCACACTGCCCATGCTACCTACGAGGAAGCGGAAGAGGAAACCTTGAGGATGTTGAACATTTACCGGGATTTTGCCGAGAACGACGCCGCAATTCCTGTGATCCTTGGCCGAAAGAGCGAATCGGAAAAATTCGCCGGAGCCCTCCACACTTACACTATGGAGGCCATGATGGGCAACAAGTGGGCTCTGCAGGCTGCCACTTCCCACAACCTCGGCCAGAACTTTGCCAAAGCTTTTGAAATCCGCTATCTGGACCGCAACAATCAGCTTCAGTACTGCTGGACAACAAGCTGGGGCCTGAGCACCCGTTTTATCGGAGCTATTGTGATGGTTCACGGGGATGAGAAGGGCCTCAAGCTTCCTCCCAAGCTTGCCCCCATCCAGGTGATAATCGTGCCCATCTGGAAGAGCGATGAGGAGAAGGAAAAAGTTCTAGCCCGAATCGCAGAGCTTAAGCCTCAGCTCAGAGATTTTCGGATAAAAGTTGATGACCGGGAGGAATATACACCGGGGTGGAAATTTAACGAATGGGAGTTGAGGGGGGTACCCCTGCGGATTGAGATAGGGCCTCGCGATGTGGAGGCGGGGCAGGTGGTCTTTGCCCGCAGGGATACCGGTGAAAAGTGGGAAGTGTCCACCGATGACCTCGGGAGTAAGGTGGGGAAGGTTCTGGAGGAAATTCATTTCAACCTTTTCCAGTTGGCTAAAAAATTCCGGGATGAAAACACCTTCCGGCTGAACGATTACGGAGAATTTAAACGCATTATAGAAAGCGATGGTGGGTTCATCATTGCTCCATGGTGCGAGGCGCCCGAGTGCGAGGAAGCAATTAAGGACGAAACAAAAGCCACCATACGGTGCATACCCTTTGAACAGGATGGGCAGCTGGACCGCTGTGTATACTGCGGGAAGGAGACGACCCTCAAGGCCCTCTTTGCCAGGGCTTTCTAAAGCCTGGGGGCAAGGCGAGCTTTTACCAGAAGAGCACGGTCTTTGAGGATCTGGTCAACGGGGCCCACTGTCAAGACCTTGCCCGCGTTCAGGATCACAACTTTATTACACGTTCTCTCTACAAAATCAAGGTCGTGGGAGGCGATGACTTTGGTGTGAGGCAGGGAACGCAAAAGTTCCATGAGCTCCCACCTCCCCACCGGATCTAAATTGGCGGTGGGTTCATCCAGGACCAAGATCTCGGGAGCCATGGCCAGAACAGTGGCTATGGCTACTTTCTTTTTCTCCCCAAGGCTCAAATGGTGAGGAGAGCGGCTTTCGTAACCGGTCATTCCTACAGCTTCCAGAGCTTTCTTCACCCTCTCCGCCACTTCTTCCGGAGAAAGCCCCAGGTTCAAAGGCCCGAAGGCCACATCTTCAAAAACGGTGGGGGAGAAAAGCTGGTCGTTGGGGTCCTGAAAGACAAGGCCTACAAGCCGGCGGATCTGCCTGAGGGTTTCCTTCCGCACAGGTATGCCTTTCACCCACACGGGATCGGAACCGTTGGAAGAGTAGCCTGTGAGAATGCCGTTCAGATGCAAAAGCAGGGTGGATTTTCCCGCCCCGTTCGGCCCTACTACACCCACACTTTCCCCTTCATCAACTTCAAAGCTTACCCCTTTTAGAGCTTCAATGCCCTCTGGATACCGGTAATGCAAATCTCTGATCTCCAAAACTCTGGCCATTCTCTATCCTCCAAAAGCCGTCAGAATCCAGATAAACCCGAGGCAAGCGGCAGAAACTGAGCTGAAAACTAAATCTCTGAAAGAAAATTTAAGGGGATTTAGAGTCCTGACCTCTCCCTCAAAGCCCCTGGCCAGCATCGCCTGATATACCCTTTCAGCTCTTTCGTAGCTTCTTATGAAAAGGACTCCTGCAACCCGGGCCATAGCTCTGAAAGAAGCCCACCAATTGTTACCAGCCCTCCTTGAGGCCCAGGCTCTTTCCATCCGCATGGCTTCATCCACCACTACGAAAACGTAACGATACATGAAGGAAAGAATTTGCACAAGGGTGGAAGGGACCTTGAGCTTCTCCATGCCCTTAAGGAGAAGAGGGAAAGGGGTAGTGGCCGAAAGGAGCACCAGAATGAGGGCCGAAAGCCAGGCCTTGAACCCGATCGCCGCTCCGGCTATGAATCCCTCTTTCCCCTGCGGGATGACCCGGAAAAGAGTGACCAGAAAAACGAAAGGCACTATGATGGCAGAGCGGGTAAGGATGTAAATGAAAGGAATACGGCTCAGGAACGCAGCCACCAGGATAAGCCCAAAGGTGGCCCCGAAAGCAGGCCACGCCTTTTCCGGCGCCCCTACTATGGACAGAATGAAAGCCAGCCCCAGGACCAACTTGGTCCTGGGGTCCAGCCTGTGGATTACGCTATCAAGGTCGCTGTATTTATCAATGAAACCGTGCTTCATGCTCTTTGCTTCATAATTCTGGCAAGGCCATAACTAAGGCCCAGGGTTATAGCAGTGCCGATGATTCCCGCGAGGATAGTTGCCAGGGCCTCATGCCCGATCCCTGGGAAAACGTAATCAGGAATTACTTTAAATAAAGGCTCCCTAGCTTTTTCCATAAAGCCCAGATCTTCAGCAACCCTTTCAAGGCCATCGGGCCAGGGCGAAGCCAGAGGGGAAAGAACGGTCAGAGCGAAGGCGATGACGATTCCCCATATCCACCATTTCTCTTTCATGGTTGCCCCTCCTTAGATTTTCTCCAGGGCCAGCAAATCAGGCCTTGTGGCTTTAACAAAACCGAGGATGAGGGCTGTTATCAGCCCCTCACCTACACCGATGAGGGCATGAATGCCGGCCATAGCGGGGAGAGCCACCACTAGTGGAGAAGTTCCAGATATGGCCAGCTCAAGGGCGCAAGCCACTGCTGCCGCAAAAATTGAAACCCATCCGGCAACGAAACCTCCTACCGCCTCGGCAAATCCTCTGCCCTTGAGAAGTTTCAAGGTTAGTCTGTAAACGAAGTAGCCCAGGAAAACGGCGATTATCCCCATATTCAGGATGTTTGCTCCGAGGGCAGTTATTCCTCCATCCTGGAAAATCAGGGTCTGAACTATGAGCACACAAGCCATTACCAGCAGGCCAGTCCAGGGGCCCAGGAGGATAGCAGCCAGCGCTCCTCCCACGAGGTGTCCGGAGGTTCCACCGGCTACGGGGAAATTGAGCATCTGAGCGGCAAAGATAAAAGCGGCCATCACCCCTACCATGGGCACCTGCTTTTCCCCAAGCTTCCCGGCAAGGCGCCGTAAGCTATAAGCCACTCCTCCAGCCGAAACTACATAAGTTCCAGCGGCAGTGGCAACGTTTAAAAATCCATCCGGAATATGCATAACTCACCTCCCTCCGGGAAAGAAAAAAACCACAAAGGTTGCCAGCTTTCAAGCCGGCCTTCTAACCTTCGTGGTTCTCTCCCGATTTAAATTTGGGCTTTAAAATCCCCTTCAGGGGCGAGCTTGCCTTAATTATATCCTGCGAAATTGATTTGTCAAACTGACCTTGCCTTGAAGGAAAGCGTTCAGGGTTCAACAATTTTATGGAAAACCAACTTTTCCCCCTCCGCATCGACCATTAAACGGTCGCCCTCCATAAAGCGGCCCTCCAGGATGGCCTGAGCCAGGGGGTCCAGAAGGTAACGCTGGATGGCTCTTTTCAGAGGCCTGGCTCCAAACACGGGGTCGTAGCCCTTTTCGGCCAGGAAACGCCGCGCTCTATCGGTAAGTTCTATGTCCATCTTGCGCTGGGCCAAAAGTTCTTTAATCCGGCGCATCTGTATATCCACAATCTGGAAAAGGTGGTCCAGAGTGAGGGCATGGAAGATGATGATTTCATCAATCCGGTTGAGAAATTCCGGCCGGAAGTGGCGGTCCAGTTCCTTTAGGACTTTATCTCTGGCAGCTTCAGGGCCCAGCTCCTTAATCCAATGGCTCCCTATGTTGGAGGTCATGATCACTACGGTGTTGCGGAAATCCACAGTGTGACCCTGGCCATCGGTTAGGCGGCCGTCGTCCAGAAGCTGGAGGAGGAGGTTGAAGACCTCCGGATGGGCCTTTTCAATTTCATCGAAAAGGATGACGCTGTAAGGTCTGCGGCGCACAGCCTCGGTGAGTTGCCCCCCTTCCTCATATCCCACATAGCCCGGAGGAGCGCCGATGAGCCTGGCAACGGTGTGCTTCTCCTGATACTCGCTCATGTCTATCCGCACCATGGCGTTTTCATCGTCAAAGAGGAACTCCGCCAGGGCGCGGGCGAGCTCAGTTTTGCCCACCCCAGTAGGCCCCAGGAAAAGGAAGCTACCGATGGGTCTGTTGGGGTCTTTAAGACCAGCGCGGGCGCGCCGGACAGCATTGGCCACTGCTCGCACCGCTTCTTCCTGACCAACCACTCTCTGATGGAGCCTTTCCTCCATTTTCAAAAGCTTCTCCAGCTCGCCTTCCATGAGCCTGGCCACGGGTATGCCGGTCCAGCGCGAAACCACTTCAGCGATGTCTTCCTCATCCACTTCCTCCTTGAGGAGGCGCTGGTCTTTCTGGATTTCGGCCAGGCGCTTTTCCCTCTCCTTGAGGTCCCTTTCCAGCTGGATGAGGTCACCGTAGCGAAGGCGGGCAGCTGTTTCCAGATCGGCCCGGCGTTCGGCCTGTTCAATTTCAAGCTTTACTCTTTCAATGCGTTCTTTTATTTCCCTTATAGCTTGAATGGCCTCTTTTTCCCGCTGCCACTGGGCGCGGAGAGCCGAAGCTTTTTCCTTCAGGTTGGCCAGTTCTTCTTCCAGTTTCTCCAGGCGCTTCCGAGAAGCTTCATCTGTCTCTTTGAGGAGAGCCTGGCGCTCAATTTCAAGCTGCATTATCCTACGTTCTACTTCGTCCAACTCTGCGGGCATGCTGTCAATTTCCATCCGGAGCTTGGCAGCCGCTTCGTCTATAAGGTCAATGGCCTTATCGGGCAGGAAGCGGTCGGTTATATAACGGTGAGAGAGGACGGCTGCTGCTACCAGAGCGCTGTCTTTTATTCGGACGCCATGGTGAACTTCGTAGCGCTCCTTCAGGCCCCTGAGGATGGAAATGGTCTCTTCTACCGAGGGCTCATCTACATACACAGGCTGGAAACGCCGCTCCAGGGCCGCATCTTTCTCAATGTATTTGCGGTATTCATCAAGAGTCGTGGCACCGATGCAGTGGAGTTCTCCTCTGGCCAGCATGGGTTTCAGGAGGTTAGCAGCATCCATGGGGGCACCTTCGGCCCTGCCAGCTCCTACCACGGTGTGAATTTCATCAATGAAGAGGATGATGCGCCCGTTGGACTCGGCTATCTCTTTGAGGACAGCTTTCAGGCGCTCTTCAAATTCGCCTCTGTATTTGGCTCCAGCCAGAAGGGCTCCCATGTCCAGCTGGACCACCCTTTTATCTTTGAGGGTCTCGGGAACATCGCCCCTGGCAATGCGTTGAGCAAGCCCTTCCACAATAGCGGTCTTTCCTACCCCTGGATCCCCCACCAGGACAGGGTTATTCTTGGTGCGTCGGGAAAGGATGTGAATTACCCGCCGTATCTCCTCATCCCTGCCTATGACGGGGTCCAGCTTGCCCTGCCTGGCCAGAGCTGTCAGGTCACGGCCATACTTTTCGAGAGCCTGGTAAGTATCCTCGGGGGTTGGAGTGGTAACCCTCTGAGTTCCCCTTATAGTTGCCAGGGCTCTGAGGATTGAATCCTTCGTTATGCCGTAAAGGGCCAAAAGGTCGGCAACCTTGCCAGCGACTTTATCAGTGAGGGCCAGAAGCAGGTGCTCGGTGGAGATGTATTCATCGCGCATGGCCTGGGCTTCCTTCTGGGCCAGAAGCAGAACCTGATGCAGGGGTTGGGAAATTCCAATCTGGGCGGCCGGGCCGTAGATTTTGGGCCTCCGCCTCAGCTCCTCCTCCAGTTTGAAAGCCAGGTCCTCAGGAGATTGCCCTATTTTCCTCACAATCTCCGGCACCACGCCCCTCTCCTGCCGGAGAAGAGCGTAGAGAAGATGTTCCGGGTCTACCTGGCTATGGCGATATTCAACAGCCAGATCCTGGGCGTTGAGTATCGCTTCCTGAGCCTTTTCAGTGAACCTATCCAGCCTCATTCTCCTCTTCCCTCCTCACTCAAACATTCCGCTCTTTACTGTTAATAGCTGTCAATTAGAGAGGCAATAGAGAAACGTTAGAAGGCCATTAGAATACAACTTTCCCGGTCACCACTAGGAAAAGGCAACCAAGGATTAGAACGTTGAGGAACAAAAGCACCGATAGGACTAAAAGCTTGCCTGGACTGATACCACGGATAAAATCCACAGGAACCCCTCCCTTCTATAACCAAGAGGGACGGGGCTTGAGGCGCCCCATCCCTCTATTTTTATCTAATCGTGAAAATCGTACCACCGGTCCGGCCGAAGACGTGAGGGAAATACATCTCGTAAGCCACCGCCGGGAGGACCTTGAACTCACCGGGCAGTCCGGCTTTTATAAGGTAAGAGTATTCGTAGGTGCCAGGGCCGAGGTAAGTGGCAAACAGCACCAGCTTCTCATCCCGCCTATCAGCGTGGGTTGGATACCACCACCATATAGGTTCGGAATTCCCTTCTCGCCTGAGTGCTCCCTCTGTCTGGTAGAGGATTGAAACTGTCTTGAGGCTTGTGTCCACTATTTCAACACCAGCAGGGATTGGGTCTTCCACCACAAGGTGAGTCAAATACCGGGGAGCCACGATGGTCAGGTTAACCTTGATGAGTTGCCCGACCTCAGCCCTGGTGATGGAAGGGCAAATTTCTTTCTGGCAAGAGGGGTCGGTATAGCGGCGCTGGATCACAATGCCGCGGTTGAGTTCCTCCACCTTCTCAACCGGGACGAAATAACGCAGGAAAGCAGAGTAGTAAAGGCGTCCGGTGCCTTTCTCCTGCCCCTGAGGGGGTGATCGCCTCAAAGTCAGATTATTGAAGCCTTCGGCCCTGAGCTGGGCGGCCGGTATTTCCTTCTCAAAGACTTGCCGGATTTTCTCCGGGGAAACCTCGCCCGAAGCTATCTCTTGCCCATTGAGGCGCAGGAGGTAACGATAAGAAGCTTTAAGTTCTCCTGTGGCTTTCATATAGTCGGTAAGGCCCATGATGGCCCAGGCGGTCTCATAAGTGGAGGCCCATCGGTCCTCCTTGCGGGCAGCCATAAGCCAGCGGACCACATTGGGAAGCAATGGGTGAGCAGGCTTTATCCGAGAGAAAGCTGAAAGGACTATAGAGGTAGATCGGGTATCAGTGTTCATAGCCCAGTAAGGATTCTCAACTTCTTCCCAGTGAGCACCGGTCGCATCCATGATAGCCTGCCCAAGGATTTCATCAAGCAAAGTATCAATAGGTAGGGTTTCTGCTGGGGACAGGATGTGGAGAGCCATCGCCAGGAAAGCTTTCCCGTAATGGCCTAACCCCACGTTCTTCCTTTCCCGATATAGAGCCATACAGCGGCTCACGTCCCCCTCGCCATAACGGGCTAATACGTAAAGGGCAAAGGCCTGGATATCGGCTCTGGCAGACTCATGCTCGTTAGCAACGTAGAGGTTCTCCTTGATGAAAAGAGCTGCCCTCTTCATCACTTTCTGATCCACGACGAAGCCAGCATCCCTGGCCTCTACAAGGCCTAAAAGGACGTAAGAGGTTAGGTTCAGACTGCTACTATCGAATCCCCACCATCCCCAACCGCCATCGTAATTCTGGCGCGCATAGATCCTCTGAAGCCCCACTCCCACCATCTGGGCAAGCTTAGCCTTGAGCTCTTCATCCTCTATGCCGAGTTCTTTGAGAGCTCTGTAGGTGAAGACGTTGGGCAGGAATTTGGAGACTATTTGCTCTATACATTCGTAGGGGAAATGCTCAAGATAAGTAAGGCCTCCCTGTATGGCTGCTGCCAGGGAAGGTTCAAGCTTAACCACAAGCTTGCTCAAGGCTGTATCCATGACTTGAGGAAGACGGATGAGCTCAATCCTTTCTCCGTCCTCTTCCAGAACGCCGGCGGTGGAAACCACTTCGGGGGTGGAGTAATGGTGAACGGGGAGAGTCATCTCCACTGCGTCGGAGAACTGGCCTCCGGAAGCCCGCATGGTGACCACAGCCTTTCCCACTCCGGGAACTTTAACCTTCCACCGGATCAGAGCTTTGTCATAGGGCGGGATGGACACAGTGGAGGAAGAATTACCCTGAACCTCCAGGCCTGTGGCCTCCAAGGATACCTTAACCTCCAGGGATTGAGAGGTGTTGTTGTGGACCGTGGCCCCGATTTCGGCCTGGTCTCCTGTGGTAAAGAAACGAGGAAGAAGAGGCCTGATGAGGAGATCCTTGGAAACGACTATGTCTTTCTGGCTTTCTCCCATGAGCTCGCTGGTGGTTACTCCTTTAGCATCCATCCGCCAAGTGGTAAGGTTATCGGGAAGCTTGACCTTGATGCGGGCATAACCGTTGGAGTCAGTCTGGAGGGAAGCGACCCAATAAGCGGTATCAAGAAACTCGCGGCGGATGAGGGCGAACTCCCCAGGCCCGCCTCCCCCACCTTTGCCCCTGGGAGGCAAGAGGCGTTCAGCAGCAACGGCAAGGCTCGCGCTTGTATGCACCCCCACAGGCCTCTCCTGCCAGAAACTCTGGATCAAAGAAGGCGGTTTCGCTGCCAAAGCTAAGACCGCTTTGTCCACTAAAGCCAGGGAAAGCTCAGTTTCAACGCCCCTACCCCGGGGATCGGTTACCCTCACCTCGAAGTTCACCACCTCCCCAGGCCCCGCCTTCTCGCGGTCGGGTGTTATCTGGACCTTGAGAAGCTTGCTTTCGGGCGAGACCGAAAGGTTAAGGTAACCGGTGCGGTAAAGTTCAAGGCTTTCATCTCCGGCTTCGCCTCGCAACAGGAGCACCGAAACATAAACGTTGGGAGCGTGTTTTTCGCTCAGAGGAATATCAACAGTGAAACCACCTGGGGTCACGGTGAGAACTCTGTGCTCCATTATCCTTCCTCTTTCCAGCGTGAGGAGAGCATTTACTGGTTTTGGATAAGGAGAAGGGATGAGAATACGGGCGGTATCGCCAGGCCGATATTCCTTTTTATCTGGAATAAGGTCTATCTTCAGCTCCTGCGTCCGTGGCCAGCTTACGTATTCACGAGAGCTTACCCATAGGTAGGTGGCAGAGCGGATCTCATTCCCCAGACGGTCTCTTACGTAAGCAGTGATTTTGTAAGTTCCACCTTCATCCGGGATAAACTCCACCACTCCTTGGCCCCTCTCGTTCAGTTTAACCGTGGTGGTGAGCACCGGAGTGTCTTCAACTTTGGTGACCCAGCGGAAGGTTCCGTCCTCCTGTTCTTCCTGAACGCTGTACCAGCGATGTTTGGAGACTACCACATTTACAGAGGCAGGCAGGCCATCCCTTTCAGGCGTTTTCACCGTTACAATGTCCACCTGCTGCTTCTTCCCAGCTTCTCCAACCCAGGAGCGTGGGGAAAGGCCAATGTAAAACTCGCCCCTGTGAACGGTTACGAAGGCTTGAGAAGCCACTTCTCTGCCGTCCACATCCACCACCCTTACATCAATGGTGAAGAACTGAGAGAGCTTTTTGGTAGATATATCGGCCGGGATGGTGAAGGAAAACAGCCCCTGCGCATCGGTCTTCCCCTCGCCCGAGGCTATGTTTTCCCCATAGGGGCCATACCTTTCCTCTCCCCACTCGTAATCGGTGAAACTGTAATAGGGGTAATCGGGGTGATAGAAGTAATAGTCCTGGCTCATAACAGACCAGTAGACCCGGGCTTCCTTGACCGGCTGACCGAAGTAGTAAATGGCTGAGATAGTGACAGTGATGTTTTCGCCGTGTATGTAGTTTTCCTTGTCGGTCTTGAGGGAAACCTCAAACTCAGGCTTGCGGTACTCAGCAACCTGGAAGAAGCTCTCGGTCACTTCCCCCCCGATGGAAGCCTCAATCCGGTATTGGCCCAGGGAGGCTTCATCCCCGAGAGTGAGATCGCCGCTTATAGTGCCGTAAGGGCTCAGAACCTTTTCCTCTTCCTGGATAAGCTTCCCTTCAGCATCGTAAATCCTCACAAAGACCTTTTCTACGGGAGGCGGAAGCTCGTAGGCAGCATCGTTATCCAACCTGAACACTCCTTTGTAATGCACCACTTGACCTGGCCTGTAAATCGGGCGATCGGTATAAAGGAAGGCAGCGTATCGCTTCGGTTCCAGGGAGACACTTAAACCGAACTCCCACGGGTTGAGGCCCGCATTCCACTCATTGGAAACTACCCCGAAAATCCCCTCGCCATAGGCGAAAGCGACGATATTACTCCAGGGATCAAACAACTTTTCAGCAAACTCTATCGTGGCGACCCCATCCTGGCCAGTGATTCCTTCACCGAGGAAAGCCTCGGGTGTCCTGAGTTTAACCTTGACTGAAGGTAGAGGCTTGGCCGTTTTATAGTCCGTAACCCATACTAAGGCACCGGATGAGGAATATTTGAGCACAAGACCGGCATTGATCAGAGCGAAATACTGCTTGGGGACGTATCCATATTCCGCTGTTTCGGGGGTCTGGACCCTGAGCAGGTAAAGGCCAGGGGGAAGAGGGGAACCATCTTTTGCCCTGAGAGGAACAGTTATTCCTTCAGTCTTATTGAGGGGAGGCGAAACCCGCTGAGACCAGAAATTGATGAGAGAAGCCCGCTTCAGTGAGAAAAACTGGCTTTCAGACCCCTCTTCACCCACCCGATAGCGGTTTACAAACATTTCCTCGTCCAATTGATAAAGGTAGAAATCAAGGCGAGAAACATTCACGTAGAAAACCCTGGCGTAAAGCTCTTTAGCCTCAGTGGCATCGTAGATGATATCGCCAGCTGTGGCAAAATAGACAGCCGGGTCGAGGGCTCTCGTAGTGAAAGTGAAAACGTAATCTTCCTCTATAGCACTGCCATATAGGTCCGTTACGCCCTTCTTGATGGTAACAGTGTAGAGGGTTGACGGCT
This sequence comes from Anaerolineae bacterium, assembly GCA_025062375.1. NCBI lineage: Bacteria > Bacillati > Chloroflexota > Anaerolineae > Anaerolineae bacterium. The sequence continues at coordinate 36,545 of JANXAG010000007.1, forward strand.
CCAGGCTAACACTTAAGTAGAAAGCATTGTCAAATTCGTTCCACCAGGTATAGACATCGGTAATGGTAGGGGTTATGACATACCTTCCAGCCAGGGTTTTAGGGTCTATAGGCGCATTAAAGTAGATAGTGATGCCCCAGAGATCAGCATCCTTCGCTCCATCGTGCGGACGGGTATAGGAAATAGCGGGATAGGGGACGGTCTCAAAGGACCACTGGAATGGGGATAAAAGGGTTCCCCCTAAGGCTGAGGCAGCCTCTTTCTCAATCTGGACCTGGTATTTTGTTCCGTATGCCAGTTTGCGGGCTGGGGTAAAGATGAGGGTATAATCATCTTCCCAGCGGAAAGAACCTGACACCTTCTGCCCCTTTTCCACATCTATCAGCGAAAAATTCTCCTCCACCGATGAGCGCAGGGCCGGAGCGTTAAAGGTTACCGTTATTGGCGCCGTTAGAGGAACATTGTGACCTGTGGGGCCTGAACTTTTGACATAGAAAGGCTCCGTGGTGAAACTCCAGGAGTAATCTTTTTCCAGGGCATTGCCTGAAGTATCCTTGAGACCAGCTTTCACTGTAACAGTATAAGAAGTTCCTGGAGCGAAAACTGGATCTGGCTTGAAAATAAATACTGAGGTATTGAGCCAGTAACCTCTTCCTTTCACTGGGGGCTGGATTTCCAGGGGCTGAGGGAGGTCCTTTTGCTCCTCTATGGCGCTGAGGGGGACTATGGGCCGGTTGAAGACCAGGGAAATAGAGCGGTTAACCTCCACATCTATGGAATCGGGAGCGGGCTGAACGGCTGAGACCTCAAGGTAACCGACCGATAGAAAAGAAAACTCCAGAGGCCGGTAAAGGGGTAAACCGGCAGTGTTTCTGGCTTCCACCCCGACCTTAACCTTGTAGGTGGTATCCCTGGCCCATCCCTCTTCAGGACGGAAAATCAGGGTATTCTTGCTCCAGGATATGTTGCCTTTGACCTGTGGGGTTATAGAAAAAGCTTTTTCCACCGAACTTCTGTCCATCGGCTGGTTAAAGGTTATGGTGATAGGTGTATCCACTTTTACCTCTTCCCCTTCGGCTGGGGAGAAAGAGAGGACGGCGGGTGGCTCTGGTGGGGCCTTTGGGGCACACGCCCCGCTTATGGCCAGAGAGAGTAGGGTTAATAAAGAAAAAAACCTGAAAATTTTGAGCATGACAGCGACCCCTTTTTGAATTTTAAACCATAACATTGACGCAACAACTCGACTCCGAGTTCCATGATATCACTTTCTGCAATTTTTAGCAAACCTCAACAAAAAGGGAACGAGCAGCCGCCTCCTGCATCCTGCCCACGAGTGGGACCCAGAACCCCGGCAAACCTTATGCCCACGAGGGTGGGAAAAATCGGGGGGGTGGAGGGGGGCGAAAGCCCCCATCCTGGGGGACTTTGGGGGTGCCCCCACATTCTTTCCTTCAAACCTGGCGAAGACTTTCCCACGTCCTCTGCAAAAGAAGCGCATCCTCCTCAAGGTTCGGACTTTCGCAGATAACAAGGCCTTTAACCCCGTAGTCTATAAGGGCTTGGAGCAACTCCTCATACCGGAAATCCGATTCTTTAAGGTTGAGATGCTCCTTCTCCCCCTTGGGGCCATAGTCAATCCCCGAAATATGGATATGCATATCCGCTAAAGCTTCTGGGCCAAGTTCATCCCTTATGAATTTGAGGACCGAGGCAAATTCCCTGTGGGAATTGAGTTTACCACCTGAGCGGGCATGGAGATGAGCGAAATCAATGCAGGGAGCTAACCCAGATATTTCTTTGCTAAGGGATATAATTTCCTCTAAAGAGCCAAACTGAGAAGGTTTCCCCGTAGTCTCAGGCCGAAGCACCACTTCAACCCCTTCCGAATTCAAAATTTCCCTCACCTCCAAAATCTGCTCCCGGACCTTTTTCATCACCTCGCGGGGGCTATCGTTATGATAAAAAGCAGGATGAAAGACAACGTTGCGGGCACCACATAGCCATCCAACCCTGGCAGCAGCTAAAAGCCTCTTCTTGCTGGCTTCAAGTTTTTCCCTCTCAGGAGAGTTAAGATTAATGTAGTAGGGGGCATGAACGCTCAGAATAACCCCGAGAGAGGAAGCAGTGGCTCTCACCAGCCTGGCTGCCTCTTCCCCCATACTCACCCGCTGGACAAATTCCAGCTCCATACATCCAAGTCCGAGCTCCTTTATCCTCTTCACACCTTTCTCGCTGGAAGGAGGTTTGGGAGTACTCAGAGGAACTCCGGCTGTCCCAAACAGCAATTCGGTCATAGCTTTTCCTCCGTAAATATTTCTCTTATCGCCTCCTGTCTGGCCCACATCTTTACCCTTTCTCCTTCATCGTCATCCCTGTAGCCCAGGAGGTGAAGCACGCCGTGGATCACCAGAGTTATCAACTCCTCCATAAAAGAATGGCCCAGCTCCCTTGCCTGTTCTTCGGCCCTCTGCCAGGATATTACAACATCCCCCAGATAATCCTTAGCTTCCGGAGCCGTAACGAACTCGCTTTCCCCTTCAGTGTAAAATGCCAGCACATCGGTGGGCTCATCTACTCCCTTGAAACGGGCATTGAGGCGAGCTATTTCTTCATCTCCGGTTATCAGGATAGTGAGCTTACCTTTATCCTTCCCTTCATGGCGGAGGACGAAGGCAGCAGCCTGGGCGAGCTTCTTTAAATCTTTTTTCCTTAGAGGAGGAGGGAGCTCTCCTGGAAGTACTTCAACCTTTGCCATCGCCTTCCTCTTGCTCCGGATACTGGATTCGGGGGTGGAATACTCCCTGAAGGGCGGTTATGAAGGTTTTGCGGATCTCCTCAATCTCCTTTAAAGTGAGCCCGCTCTCATCCAACTCCCCTTTATCCAGCTTATCCTTTATCACTCTACGCACAATCTTTTCAACCTCCTCGGGGGAAGAGGGCCTGGCGGCTCTTACGGCTGCTTCACAGGAATCGGCCAGCATAACAATGGCTGTTTCCCTGGTGCGAGGGCGTGGCCCTGGATACCGAAAACAAGAGTCGTCCCCTACGCTTCCGTTCTGACGCTTGCATTCTTCATGGTAAAAATACGGAGTTATATCGGTCCCGTGGTGCTGGGCGATAAAGTCCTGAATTTGCTGGGGCAGGCGATACTTCCGGGCCAGGTCCAGCCCATCCTTTACATGGCTTACTATTATCCGAGCACTGGTGCGAGGGTCAAGAGAGCGGTGGGCGTTAACTCCATTCATCTGATTTTCGACGAAAAAATACGGATGGAGGCTCTTGCCCACATCGTGATAATAGGCTCCAACCCTGGTCAAAAGAGCGTTGGCTCCGATATTCTCGGCAGCCTGTTCAGCTATATTGGCCACCAAGAGACTGTGATGGTAGGTCCCAGGGGCTCTGAGGAGGAGAAGCCGGAGCAAAGGGTGAGTTGGGCGTGAGAGTTCCACAAGGTGCAGTGGGGTAATGGACCCTAAAAAGCTTCCCAGGACAAAAGAGCTCCCCAGGGTCAGAACAACGGAAATAATCCCATTGATAAATGCAATTCCTCCTAGGAAAGCCATCTCTGTGGGGTTGGGGTTCCCCCAAGGCAAGCGAAAGGCCAGTATTGTCCCGAACCCTCCGAAGCTGGAGGCCAAACCGGCATGGAGGTAAAGGTTGAGCCTGTCACCTTTTCCCAGCATCAGCAGGAAAAGGGAAGAGCTTGCTAACCAGTAAGATACAAGTTCCAGCGACACCCCAGCCATATAGCCGGAAAGGATGGAAAGGACCAGAGTTCCAGCCATGGCCAAGCCTTTACCGGCTGTCAAGAAAAGAAGAGCAGCACAAGAAGCAACAGGCAAAAGGTAGGGCAAAAAACCCTGACCTGAGGAAATGAATTTTGCTAAAGTTAAAAAGGATGCAAAGATCAGGAGTAAAGGAGTCCGAGAGTTTGAAAGGTAAAAGGCCAGCCCTACAGTAGCGGTGCTGGCTAAAGCAAAAGCCCCCAGGAATTTATAGAAACAAAAGGAAGGTTTATTCAACCCCAGAGCTTCCATTGCCTCCAGCTCCAGAGGCCCCACCACACTTCCCGCTCTTGTGATCACCTCGCCCTTTTCAACAGAACGGATTACGGGTTTCACCGCTTCTCGCGCAAGCTTTTTAGCCTCCTCGGTCTTTTCATAATTGATAAAGGAGTTCGGGGAAACGAGGCTCCCGGCTATGCTGGCTACCACCTTTGCTTCTTCCTCGCTCAAATCCCAGCTTACCATTGCCGGTATAGCCCGTCTCACTTCAAGGAGGCGGTCCTGCCGAATCTCACTCCGCATAGCTCTCTCCAAAACCGAAAGAATCTCTCCCGATACCATTTCCCAGCGGGGTTCGGGGATAGAGAGCAGTGCAGATATGATCTCTTCAGTAAGAGTTATTCCCTCCATTGAGGCCAGCCAGAGCTTTTTCTCCTCTGGGGTCCCGTATGGATCTGAGCGAACAGCCTCTACGAAATTGATCACGGCCGTAGCCTTTGCGAGTTGCCTCCGGGCGATGGAGGGATCTGGAGGGTCGTAAATCTCCTCAACAGAGGCTTCTGCCTGAGCTCTGGCTTTCTCCGTCAGAACCTGGCTCACGTAGGAAAGCTTTCTCGGGGAACGGATATCGTAGGGGCTCACATCTCCAAGTTTGAGGTTTACCGCCCGGGCGCCTGGCTCCCAGGTGAGGATTAAGGTTATGAGAATAGCAAAGGAGAAGAAAAGCAAAATAGTGCCAACTTTTCTGGCCAGTTCAGGCCAGAATAATTTGCCTTCCATAGCTTTTTAAAGGCTTGCCAGCAACTCCTGAACGATTTGACTGACAAGGCTTCCATCGGCCCGGCCCCTGACCCTGGGCATCAAGACTTTCATAACTTGTCCCAGCTGGCGGGGACTGGTGGCCCCTACCTCTTCTATGGCCTGGCGGGCCATTTCCATTATCTCCTCTCGGGAGAGGGGCCTGGGGAGGTAAGCTTCAAGAACAGCTAACTCTTCCTTTTCCTGAAGGGCCAGGTCTTCCCTACCGCCCCGGGAAAATTCCTCAATGGCTTCCCGGCGTTTCCTGGCCTCATCAGCGATGACGGCTATGATTTCATCTTCGGTTAATTCCCGCATTTTATCCACTTCAGCCCTGCGAATAGCAGTCTTAAGCATCCTGAGGGCCGCGAGCTTCCTTTCGTCCTTGCTCCTCATAGCCTCTTTTAATTCCTGGTCAATTTTTTCTTTTAAGCCCATTTCCCCTCCTAACGGTTTTTAAGCTGATCCAGCTTCTCCTTCAGAAGCCTGGAAGCGAGGGCGGGATCCGCTCGTCCGCCAGTGGCTTTCATCACTTGGCCCATGAAGAAACCAAAGGTGGACTCTTTTCCCCCAAGGTACCTCTCCAGAGCGTCCGGGTTGGCTCTAATGACCTCTTCTATCACTTTCACGATAGAAGCTTCGTCGGAAATAAGGGCGAGGCCTTTCCTGTCCACAATGGTTTCCGGGTCCTCTCCTGTGTTGAACATCTCCCTCAGCACCGCCTTAGCTGTGTTCTGGTTTATAACCCCTCTATCTACCATATTTATGAGCCTAACGAGGCTCTCGGGAGAGAATTTAAGGGAGTCAAAAGTGGTATTTGTCTCCCCAAGAAGCCGGAAAATTTCCCCCGTTACCCAATGCACGAGTTTGCGGGGATTGGGATAGAGGGCAACGGAAGCTTCAAAGAAATCAGCTGCTTCTTTCTCAGCGGTGAGAATACGGGCTTCGGCAGGGGATAGGCCATACTGCTTCTGAAAACGTTCGCTTCTGGCATCAGGTAACTCCGGAAGAGAAGCTTTAATCTCCTCCACCCATTCTCTGTTTATCACCAAAGGGGGAAGATCAGGCTCCGGAAAATAACGGTAATCATGAGCGTACTCTTTGGTGCGCTGGATTACGGTCTTCCCTCTCTCTTCATCCCAGCCTACAGTAATCTGTTCTACTTTCTCGCCCCGCTCCAGGAGTTTTTTCTGCCTTTCAATCTCGTATTCAAGAGCCTGTTTAACAAATCGGAAGGAATTTATATTCTTGATTTCCACCCTGGTCCCGAGTTCTGTGGAGCCTTTGGGCCTTAAAGAGACGTTGGCTTCACAGCGCATCGCCCCCTTTTCCATATCAGCTGTGGAGACCCCGAGGTAGCGGAGGATATTGCGTAACTTGACAAGGTATTGCCTCGCCTCCTCCGGCGAGCGGATATCGGGCTCGGTGACTATCTCCATGAGAGGCACACCTGCCCTGTTAAAATCTATGAGGGTGTAATCCCCCAGATGGAAAAGCTTGGCAGTATCTTCCTCCAGGTGAACCCTCCGGATCCTGATGCGCCGGACCTGGCCGTCTGCTTCCACCTCAAGCCAGCCGTTAAAGCAAAGAGGAAGGTCATACTGGGAAATCTGATAGCCTTTCGGAAGATCGGGATAAAAGTAGTTTTTGCGGTCAAATTTTGCAAATTCGGCAATCTGGCAGTGGAGGGCAAGGCCTGTCATTATGGTATATTCCACAGCCTTTCGGTTGATAACCGGCAAAGTCCCAGGCATACCGAGACACACAGGACACACCAGGGTGTTAGGCTCAGCTCCAAAGGTTTCAGCACTGCACGAACAGAACATTTTGGACCTGGTAAGGAGCTGGACGTGGACTTCCATCCCTATAACAGCTTCATATTCCATGCGATCCCCCTTTCTTTAACTCCACTTTCTTGAGCCTTGGGTTATGGGTGCGACCAGGAATGCGCCCTCTTTTAGCTCTTGGTTCACCTTCCACCTCTTTTATATCTGCGGTAAAGTCAATGGGAGGGGCACCGCTTATAGCGCTTCCTACACCGAAAGCATCCACAGGAGCTCCCGCTTCCCGGAAGAGGCGAATGCGTTCTGCATCCACACCTCCGCTCACCACAATCTTCACCCACGTAAAACCTGCCTGGTCCAACCTGGCCCTTACTTCCTTAACCAGTTCGGGAGTTACTCGGCCCCTTTCGGGAGGAGTGTCAAGGCGAACGCCCCACAGCTTTCTTCCCAAAGCCCGAGCCACCCGTAAGCTTTCTTCAGCTTCATCTTTAAAAGTATCCACCAGTGCTATACGTGGCACATCTGGAGGCATGTGGCGGTCAAAGGCCTCAATAGCCTTTACAGTATCGTTGAAAATAAGGATCATAGCATGAGGCATCGTGCCCGAAGGCTTTATTCCGGCGAGTTTGGCACCTGCGGTTGTAGCGCAGCCGGCGCAGCCTCCCACTATGGCTGCATATTCCATTCTCGCCGCCACCTCAGGGTGAACGTGACGGGCCCCAAAGCTTATCACAGGGATATCCCCAGCAGCTTTGACGCATTCTCTGGCGGCGGTAGCCCACCCGCTCTCGTGGGCCAGAATTCCTAAGATGGCTGTCTCATACATTCCGAAGCTAAGGTAAGGAGCTATTATTCGCAGGACTACCTCCTTGGCCGCCATTTCTTCCCCCTCATCCAGGGCCCATACCTCCGCATTTTCCGGCAAAACGATGGATAAAAGCTCCAGCACTTCTTTTATTCCGCACAGGACCCCCGGCTTATTGGGGAATATCTCCATGGTGACCACCGGGTTAAGGCCTTCGGCTTCAAGGATAGCCTTGGTGCGCAAAAAATAAACATCTGCCGTCTCCCCGGAAAGGATGGGGTGGGAGAAGGGGAATTTTCCCATTCTTTACTGTCCTCCAGGTTAAGATTATATCACCTTAGCACCCAGGATCTTCTCCATATGTTTGAGGGCAAACTTGTGGGCTTCAGGGTCAAAACTGGCAACGCAATCCTTGCGCACTTCCACCTGATAATCACGGTTACGGGCATCGGCTACAGTATGCATGACGCATATATCGGTGCAAACACCACATACTATGAGTTTATCGGGATTTACAGCCCGCAGACGTTCATCCAAGTCAGTATCAAAAAAGCCACTGTAACGCCGTTTGGGAATCACAACCCCTTTCTCTACGAACTCTTTAAGCTCTGGGATAATTTCCACTTCAGGAGTGCCCTTCACGCAATGAGGTGGAAACATCTGAAACTCTTTGTCATCTGGGTCGTGGGAGTCAGCCGTGAAGAAGAGGTAAGAACCCTTTGCCAGCTCCTCTTCCAGAAGCTTTTGAACCGCCGGTATAATTTTGCGAGCCTCAGGCCCACAATAAAGAGGGAACCCTTCCTCCAGAAATCCCCTCTGCATATCCACCACTATGACAGCATTAGCCATACTACACCTCCATCTGTAAAATTCATAGGAATTTTAACCAAATACCAAGCTTTAGTCAAAACCCGATGAGCAACTACACCATCACACATCTGGCTGGCAAATTCTGAAAACCAAGAAAGCAACCTTTAAGTTCCTTCTTCTTCTGACTCCTTATCCGCTGCACAGTGTAAACGCCGCCTTCACCCTTTCCAGCTTTTGTAACCGCACTCCTCATGGCCGAGCCCAGAACTCCCAGTCGTCCGTCCCGGCCGATTGTTGACCACAAGAACCCCCTATCCCTTACCACTACTTTAATAGAGCGAGGAAAACGGGTCCTTTGGGCCCGCCTCATTCATACCCACCTAATACATTACCAGAACTCCAGCAACCTTTGGTCGTCCTCCGAAAACATATATTTCCCACATGAACTGTGGCAGAACGGGCTTCAATCTTCTTCCCACGTCCAACAACGGTGAGCCCTCAGCCTCTCCTCAGCGAGAAAGGAGAACTTGTGTGTTACTTCTTTGGTTTTTCAAAATTCGCCGACTAAGGAGTGCATTCATGATTTGTTAGTCAGGGTGCGCCGAATGGCAGGCATAGGTTCGGGAAGGAGGAAGGCGTTGAGCAATTGCCTCTTCCCAGCGACCGCTTTTCGGTCAGGCTCGCAGGTGGGCCACCCCCTGAGCACACTCTAACTCATCCCTGCTCCCTTCAAACGATGGCCAATCACGTCTCTGCACCCACTTTTCACTGCCCCACTTCCGATTTGAATGCCCCTCTCCCGATACTCCGGATAGCGCATTTGCTCCGGTTGCTGGTGTAATAGCTCACTGCCTGATACGCCGCCTCTCTCGCTTGGGTCACTCCTCGCCGATACCCCTCCAACCAGAGGGTTCACCCAAAGGCCTCCGGGTGGGCAAAGTCGGCCTAGAAACTCAACCTTTGAGCCCGCACCTCTCTCTGCCCGGAAGGCAAGCCGTTCAATCTGCCCAACAACTTGCTGACAAATCATGCCCTCCAGCTTCACACCAAGTTGACTGAAATGGGCATTTTGAGTATAATATATTTAGAAACGGGGCGTGGCGCAGCTGGCGAGCGCGCAGCGTTTGGGACGCTGAGGTCGGAGGTTCAAATCCTCTCGCCCCGACCAAGTTAGATGCGGGAGTGGCGCAAAGGTAGCGCAACGGCCTTCCAAGCCGTGTGTTGCGGGTTCGAGTCCCGTCTCCCGCTTTGGGCCCATAGCTCAACGGTAGAGCGGCCGGCTCATAACCGGCGGGTTCCTGGTTCGAATCCAGGTGGGCCCATTCTAAGGCGGCGTAGCCAAGTGGTTAAGGCAGGGGTCTGCAAAACCCCCATTCGCCGGTTCGAATCCGGCCGCCGCCTTTTAAATTTAATCTCTACTTTATGAAAAACATGCCCCTTATATTGGCCGTTATAGGCTTTTTAATTGGACCTGTTCTGGTTAGGGTTGCTAATTTCCTCATCAACAAAAAAACAACTCCCTTATGTCCTTATTGCCAAACACCTTATAAGCCACTGTTAGCTTTAAAGGGTTTAATATTACAAAGAGGCCGATGTTCTTCCTGTAGAGCTCCATACCTTATCACTTATGCTTCGGCCGAAATATTTACCCCAGCGATTTTCGTCCTCATATGGCAAAAATTTGGTTTTTCCCTTTACACCTTTTTTGCCCTCCTTTACGGAGCCTCTTTTATCATTCTTTTCCTGACGGATGTTAATTATAAAGTCATTCCCAGTTTGATAGTGCATCTAACAATAGCTCTGGCCATAATTGGGGAAACAGTAAGAGGCTCCCACTTAAGCAACCATCTCTTAGGAGGAGCTATCTCCTTTTTGCTTTTCCTGGCTTTTTATGCATTGGGGCAAGTTTACACGCGCTGGCGAGCTGTGGAAGAAGTAGCTTTCGGAATGGGAGATGTTAAGCTGGCATTTTTAATAGGGATTATACTTGGATACCCAACCGGATTAAGAGCGCTTTTAACAGGAGTTTTAATCAATGGCGTTATAGTGTTAGCGTTAATAATCAAAGGACTTTTTAGCAAACGCTTCAATCCGCTGGCTCCATTTCCTTATGGCCCCGGCCTTATCCTTAGCTTCTTTATTTTCTGGTTATTTTTATCTTAGCAATCGGTATTGCATCATTGGGAAAACGTTCTCCTCCAGCGGCCAGAGCTGGCAAACGTTCCATTGTCTGAGGGTTATAAAAACCAACATAAAGGGTATAAATCCCTTCTGATGCATCAGGGTGAACTGAGATCAAGTATTCGTCTATTATATATTCTCCCTTGACCCAGGTACTAGTAGGCCTTAAACCTCTAGCTGGTGGATTATCTTTCTGGCCCCATATTTTACCATCTTGACCCACGAGATGGGTAAAAACAGTATAATTCGCTTGTGGTTCGCCTATAGCTTGCCAGACAAGGGTTAAGAGAAAAGATTTACCAGCCTCAACTTGTAAAGCATTTAGTTTATAGCCTATAAGCTTGGCCACATTTTCCACCGTAGCTTCAGAAATGATGATATCGGATGGTTTACGAAAGGAACGAGAGATGGGGTGAATTTTTACTTTGCCTAAAATCCACCCGAAACTTTCCCCTGTTCGTCTGTTTTTTATTTCTCCTTGGATTAAATATTTCCCAGGCTTTAAGCGCCCTGGCATTAAGAGACTAAAAGTGCTTCTTACCGGAACATTTATCCCGGCTTCTGCTGGCTTAAGGAACCCCTCACTTTGGGCTAAAACATCTCCTCGGTCGTTACGTAAATATAAACGCAGGGAAAACTCTTCATCTGTATGAGGCACCCAATAAAGAGTTAAAATTAAAAACTGCCCTTGCAGTAATTCTTCGGGCCATCTATCAGCCCCTATCAAAGTAATTTTTGGAAAGTAAATGCCAAATTTAACAGCTGGATGAGGGAAAAACCCAGGTTCTACCTGAAATTCAGTCAATTTGATTTCAGTTTCACCCTGAATGCTAACGTTTCTGTCATAATCTGGCAAATAGAGGCTAAGCCATAATTCATACTTTCCGGGCAATGTGCCCGGCGGTATCAAAAGACCATGGTGGTCTTTTATTAATTCCCCAGGATTCCACAAAACATAAGGGCAAGAACCGCTTTGTAGAGGACTTAACCTCTTTGCTACGAGATTGCCCTCTGAATCTTTTAAAGAAAGCACAACCAAGACTTCTGTTTCTGGCCTTTTTAATACTTCCCACTGAAATTCTAAACGGATACCCTGGCCACTTTTAAATGGAGATTTATCCATGCGAGCCTTTCTGAGGATGAGCAAGTCTTCAAAATTATATCCAAGGCCTACGGAAATTGGTTTCTCCTGTTTGGACAAAGGCAAAAAGATCTGGATTTGCCCAGCTTTAATGGGTAATTGGTTAGCATCTTTTTCGGGAGAAAGCCAAGGTGGTAAGTATAAAGCAATAAAGGTGCTCTGAGGGAACCAAACTTTCATAACTGGAAAGGCATTCCTGTTAAGCCATTGCTCTATCTTCCCTTCTGGATCCAATGCTGCAGGTGTATAGGGACCAAGCCACAATCGGGGATGTTTAGAAAAAATGTCCCGCAATTTTGCTTCTATTTGCTCTTCTGAAGGGAATTCCCATTCTCGTGGGATAAAACTGAGCTTTTCTGGCAATTTATAGATGGTTAGATTTTCCGAATTGAGGTAGTAATGAGCCAGAATGTCTGCCATTGGAAAGCTCAATACAACCGCATCTCCCGGGTAACTGTTATCAATAATAAAACGAGCGGCTTGACCGAAGGCTCCTTTAGGGAAAGTGTACACAGCTTTTAATCCATAAACGAGGTTCAGAAATAAGAGAATTCCGAAAATTATTCCCAACAATTTTTGCCTCTTGATTAACTTGCTGAAGCTTAGACTAACCAGAATAAGAAGGGCAGGTAGCACAAAGGCTAAGTGGCGCCCTCGTACCATTCCGTACAAAGGGACTAAACCTAAAATGGGAATAACTAACCAAAAGACAGATAAGGGTTGACCTATACTGACAGATTTTAGCGCGATGAACCCTCCATATAAAACTAAAATCCATGTACTGCAAACAGCAATAATTGCCCATTGAGGTAGACTATCAAGCCGAAGTTTGGGCTCCCCTACAATAGTCAATTCAAGGGCAACTATACGGATTCGCTCCATTAGAGGTGTAGCTAACGCTGGGGCCTTAAGTTCTCTTATCAAGGTGCCTGTCAAGCTGGGGAAAGTTATTATGATTATGCTCAATAAAAGTAAGAAAGAAGTGATTATCGCCATTAGCTTGTAGCTCACATTGTAACCTTTGTGGTTTAAGTAAACAATCCACAATAAGTGAGCGATAAAAATCCACAGGAAAAAATAATGAACTAAAAATCCCAAGATAGCCACAATGATGTAAAACGCCATTCCAGCCAAAGGATTTCTTTCCGAAAAAGCCAGGAGTACCAAATTTATTACCAAACTTAGGGCTATTACAAGAGCGTACATGCGAACTTCCTGTGAAAGGGCAACAAGAGGTGAATAAAAGGTCATTAAAATTACAGTCAGTAAAGCTACTTTTTCGTCAACCAACCTTTTGAATAAAGGCCATGCTAAGGCTATGCTTAAAACTCCCCAAAACACGGAAGGGAAACGTAACAACCACTCACCCTTTCCCATCCATTTAATCCAAAAATGCAAAAAGATGTAAAACAAAGGGGGATGTTCGTATAAAGCAGTAGCGCTATATGTTAAAATTTTCTTTGGTGAAGAGAGACTGGCAATATAATAACTGGCCGCCTCGTCCACCCATAATTCAAAAGCTCCGAGTTTGTAAAGGCGTAAGGCAAAACTTATCAACAAAAAACCAAGCACAAAAAGTTTATAGCGCTTCATTTCAATCAATTCCTGTCTCTAATGGCGATTTCTAAAGCTTCCCCTGATTCTGCGCTGTTTAGGTTATACATGGCGAGATTCTTAAGGTCCGGCTTGAACCTATACAACCCCACCCGTATGCGCATTGGGGTTGATTGAGGTGGAAGGTGAATAAGGTGGCGGTCAGGTATTATTTCCCCAGGTTCCCAGCGGGTTGTGGGGGAAAAACTCTCCCCGGGAGGACCATCGTGTTGAGATATCTTTTGGCCTTCACGATCAAGAACGTGGACGAAAGCCGTTAGATTTTCTTCTATCGGCTTAAGGGCCATCCAATATAGGGTTGCTTCTGCCTTTTCCTTTTCTAACCTAAAATTTATTCCTAAAAGCGCTATTTTATCTTCAAAAATCACCTTTGTAGGTTTAGGGCTAACACATGTGGATTGGCGGAAATTTTGCCATCCCCAAAGGGCAAACCAGAGGATAACTAACAACGCAAGTCCAAAAAGTTGCCGGCGCAATCCCCCACGCCATAAAAGCAATAAAAGAAGCAATACCCCTGCTAAGGAGATCGCTTTCCCTATGGTTCTGGGCAACGTATCGCCAAACCATATCTTTACTTTGTGTTCTCCCGCAGGTATCGTTACCGTTATCAGGCCGAGCTCTGGGGAAGGTGTGACGGGAATTGGACGCCCATTAGCAGTTGCTCTCCATCCGGGGAACCAGAACTGGTGCCAGCGGATATAGGTCTCCTGAGAAGATTTAATAGTTAAAGTGAATTTCAGCGGGCAAACAGATTCCAGTTTTATTTCTTCAGGCCAATGATAAGATTCGGGCCACGGAGAAGGACCTTCTCGGGGCAACCAGAACTCTTCTCTCGGAACCTTTACGGTAACCGGCAAATACTCCAGAAGCCATGGCCCTCCCCAAAGCCTAGCCCAAAGGGCTGTTTGGTAGTCGTATTGGGCCATAGAATGGAAATCCACTTCTTTTTCCCTAAGAACCGGTTTGCCTGTTTCAGGCCACGTTAGAGGTTCCCATTTTATTCCAGCAAGGGAAGTGAAGGCTAAAAACGCTAACACGAAGCTAAAAATTACTAACCTGACAGGTTTTGGAGCTCTAAGGCTTAGGAAGCTGGCCAAGGGAGCCACCAGAATGGCTCCAAAAAGCCCCACCATTGTCTGAAATCTCCAGGGGAATTGAAGAAAGGTAAGAGGTTTAAAATGGAGCCAGAGGAAGGAGGAAGCGGTAGTACTCATAAAAACGGCAATGGCAACCGAAAAAACAGCCGTCATGAGTAAGATTTTTTTCTCTTTCGCGAAAGTGCGAAATCCAACCAGAGCTATAGTTAAGCCGCAAACTATTAAGAAAATTTGCCAGGGGCTCAAAAGGTGCCGAGAGAGAGGGTATTTGTGAATCAATGATCTTGAAATTAATTCGAAGACAGGAAGCAGAAACTCCAAGGGCTCAGTGACTGAAGGGGCAACCTGGCCAGCTCTGATCCATTTGGTTTCGGTAAGAGCGGGGAGCCAGTAGAAGGCACTGAGGGTAAAGCCAAGGGTTGCACTGGCAGCGAGGAGAACGAAAGCTTTTATTCGACGGTAAGGTTGGGCCAGCACTGCCACTAAAGAGTAAATGAAAACAAAAGGCGCAAAAATGAAAGCCGAGAGGTTATGGGTCAGGATGAGGCCAGCTATCCCCAAGGCGAGGAAGGGCACAAGTTTCAGGGTGCTTTTTCTGGCTATTTTCTGTATAAGCAGAAGGACTATGGGGAAGAAGACAAAGGCCAGGTGTTCCGCTAAGGCAGCTCTGATATAGGCGTTAGCTATATGGTAGGTGAAATAGGTGTAAACGGCTGCCACCCAAAGCCCCGCTTCTTCACCGAAGAGGTCCTCAGCCCAACGGTAAGCTGTAAAAGCCGCCAGGAGGAAAGATAAGCCAAAGGTGGCTTTGAGGGAATTTATAAACCCAAGCCCAAGCCAGTGGAAAAAAACTACAAGGTAATAGCTTAGTGGGGCATAGAAATTGGTAACTGGATAGCCGTAAAAAAAACCTAGGTTTGGAAGCCACCGAGGGTATAATTCACCCCCGCGAAGAGCATAGTCCAGGTCAAAAGCCCGGAAAAGATGGTGGAATGGGTCGTGGGAGGCCCATAAACCTGGTTTAAAAAGGGGCAGAAGGGCGGGAAGGGTCAAAATTAAAAGTAAAAAAGGACCTGGAAATTTCCAGACCCTCTTAAGCCATACTTTCATTCTTCTTCTGGCAGGAAGTGCGCTTCTTTCTTGCTGTACCATATAGCTATACCTACAACTATGAGGCACAGGGCCAGGAAGATGTAAATGGGCCATTTAGCCGAGGAGTGGGGAGAGTAAACCTTTACAATGATAGGGGCAATTATAACCGATACCAGGTTGACAACTTTTATCATGGGGTTGAGGGCCGGGCCTGAGGTGTCTTTGAGAGGATCACCCACTGTATCGCCCACAACGCTGGCTTTGTGGGCTTCGGAACCTTTCCCGCCATAGAGGCCATCTTCTATTGTCTTTTTGGCATTATCCCAGGCTCCCCCAGCATTGGCCATGAAGACGGCCAGAAGCTGTCCCGTGAGGATTATGCCTGCCAGAAAGGCTCCTAAAGCCTCTTCCCTGAGGGCGAATCCAACAATTACAGGAGAAAGGACCGCCAGAAGCCCAAGGCCTATGAGTTCGCGCTGAGCAGCCCGAGTGCAGATGGTGACAGCCTTGGCATAATCGGGTTTGATGAGGCCTTCCATGAGGCCTGGGATGCGGAACTGTCTTCGAACTTCAACTATTATTAAGGAAGCAGCCCTTGCCACCGCCCTTATTGTAAGAGAGCTGAATAAGAAGGGGATTGCTCCTCCTACAAGCAAGCCAATGAAAACTTCAGGTTTGACCACGTTTATAGCAAAGGCTTGGATTCCGGTCTCCTCGGTGAAAGACCCAAAGAGGCATACTGCTGCAATCACCGCCGACCCTATAGCAATTCCCTTTGTTATAGCCTTGGTGGTATTCCCGACAGCGTCCAGATGAGCCAGGATGTTACGGGCAGATGGTTCCAGCTGCACCATCTCACCAATACCGTTAGCATTGTCCGCTATAGGGCCGAAGGCATCCATCGATACATTGTTGCCTGTAAGAGTTAGCATTCCTATGCCGGTGAGAGCTACACCGTAGAAAATGAGGGCCGGCTCCCCTCTAAAGATCAAAATAGAAGAGCCTATGGCAACGGCTATGACTAATATAGCCCACACTGTGCTTTCATACCCTGTGGCCAACCCCGTTAGGATAGTGGTTGCTGAGCCGGTGCGAGTAGAACGGGCTATCTCCTGCACGGGCGCAAACCTGGTGCCGGTAAAGTAATCCGTAAGGTAATTTATAACTACAGCCAGGATTATACCGGACAGAGTTGCCCAAAAGAGCCTGAGGTCATTAGCGTAGAACTTAGCCAGGAGGAAGAAACCTATTATAGAAGTGATGGCGGAAATGTTGTAGCCCCTCTTTATGGCATCCATAGCGTTCTCTTGCTCGCTGCGAGCATTGACAGCATAAGTCCCAATTATTGAGGACAGGACCCCAATGGCCCGCACCATTAGGGGGAATACAATCCATCGGTAATCGTGGAGGTTACCAAGATAGTGCATCACTCCTATGCCCAGGATCATAGCTGAAACAATGGTAACCTCGTAAGATTCAAAGATATCAGCGGCCATCCCGGCGCAATCCCCGACGTTATCCCCCACCAGGTCTGCCACTACAGCCGCATTACGGGGGTCATCTTCCGGAACGCCCTGTTCAACTTTTCCCACAAGGTCTGCTCCAACATCGGCAGCTTTGGTGTAGATCCCGCCACCGACTCGCATGAAGAGAGCCAGCAAGGTTCCGCCGAAGCCAAAGCCCAAAAGCACATCTTTGGCGTGGATTCCATATATAAGGAATATTATGGTGCCTCCCAGAAGGCCGAGGCCGTCGGTGAGCATGCCTGTTATTGTCCCTGTGCGGTACGCTATCCGGAGTGCATCACCGAAAGATCGGCGGGCAGCTGCTGCTACCCTGACGTTCCCCTGCACAGCCATGCTCATTCCAACGTAGCCCACTGTTCCGGAGAAAGTCGCTCCAACAACGAAAGCAAGAGCTCGCCCAATGGATATTTTCAGAGGTTCCCCAGCCAGATGGGCCGAAAAGAATAGAATTACAGCTAAAAGAACTATGAGCCAGAGGATAGTGCGAAACTGGGTATTGAGGTAAGCCTGTGCACCGCTGCGGATGGCCTCAGCCACTTCTTCCATGTCTTTTGTGCCCTTGGGCTCACGGAGGATTTGGCGTCCCAGCAAGAGGGCATACAGGAGGCCCACAATAGCTATCAGAAGAATGCTCCACACCCCGAAGATTTCGAATGCGCTGGCTCCCTCCAGCACTTTACACCTCCTAATTAAAAATTTTCGCCAAAAGGGGTAAAATTATTCTAATCCTAATGCTTCATTCTGTCAAATGCGCCTAGTTCCTGCGCTGTGGGGAGTGCTACCAAGCGATGGCGCAATCTTGAAAAGGGCGATATCCAGCATGGCTTAGGAGATGAACCCGGTGGAGATAAGGAAAAAGTCCAATACCGCTAATGCGCCACGTCCGGGCACTCTTTTCCGGTAATCCTCTGGTGAAAGAAGGCGTTCATGCTGGTTTGGCTGAGGGCTGTGAGGGGTGGATTGATACGGATGGCGACGGGCTTTTGGGCCCAGAATCTGCCTTGTCTTTGAAGATTAGGATAAAACTTTCCTCATGACTCAGGGGGCAAAGGGGAATTCCAGCAGCGAGCCTTCTGTATAATTTGCCACGCACCAATGCCGAGCTTATAATAAGCATAACCTTCGCTGCACTCCCTCTTTCTCCGTAGCCCTTTTATAGAAGATTACAGGGCTTTAAACCTCAACAGGAGGTGAAAGGATGAAAAAGTTAGCAAGCTTTTTGGCTTTAGCGTTGTTCCTCACCTCTTGTTCTTTCTTAAGCCCGGCCCCCCCCCAACTCCCACCAAAACCCCAAAACCGATCCCAACCCAAACTTTAACTGTTGTCAAAGCAAATCTATTAAACCTAGAGACCCCCACACCGACCCCCACCCCCATTACCGAGTTCTGTCCTCTCACAGGGGAACCAGTGGATAACCCGGAGAAAATTAACCGCAGGCCCCTGGCCGTAAAGATCGCCAACTCTCCAGAAGTAAGGCCTCAATCGGGCCTCTCTTTTGCGGATATTGTCTTTGAGCATCTGGCTGAAGGGGGCTTGACCCGTTTTACCGCTATATTCCTCTGCAAAGAAGCTGAACGCATAGGCTCTATAAGAAGTGCCAGACTTATTGACCTGGAGATCCCTCTTTTCTACCAGGCTATTTTTGCTTACTCAGGAGCTTCGGGGGAAATAACCAGGATGCTGGATAATTGCGATTTCGCCCAGTATACTCTTTCGGAATGGCGCGGGGATCCTGGATTTTTCCGGATAAAGGAGCCAGGCAAAGCTTTTGAGCACACTCTTTTCACCAGCACCACTTCTCTCTGGAAAGTGGCGACTCAGAGAGGTATAAACCAGAAGGTGGATATAAATCACATGGTCTTTGCTAAAGATCCCCCGCCTCATGGCCTTCCGGCTAACGAAATATCAATCCCTTACCATCGCAAGTATTCGGATGTCTTTTACCGTTACGATCCCAGGAAAGAGGCTTACCTCCGCTTCATTGCAGGAGAGCCTCACCTCGATGCCCTAACCGGCGAGCAGATTGCGGTGAAAAATGTGGTTATAGTTTACGTGCACCATGTGGAAACTTTAATAGTGGAAGATGTCCTAGGAGCTAAATCCGTCCAGATACAGCTATGGGGCCAGGGCAAAGCTCAGGTATGCCGGGATGGACGAGTTTACGATGCGATATGGAGCAGGCCATCCCGCCCCGACCCTCTGAAAATTCTGGATTACGGTGGGAATATATTTCCCTTTAAACCCGGGAACACTTGGTTTGAGCTCGTCCCGCTGGACATGGAGGTCAAAATTAAATGAGTTTAAAAAAGGGCCTTATAGAGGTTTACACAGGCGATGGTAAAGGTAAAACAACGGCCGCTTTAGGTTTAGCCTTGAGAGCAGCAGGCCATGGCCTCAAGACCTGCATAATCCAGTTTATGAAAGGCTGGCCCAACTACGGGGAACTCAAATCAGTGGGAAATATACCCGAAATAACTCTGCGGCAGTTTGGAGGCCCCCATTTTGTGGATCGCAACAATCCCTCGCTGCAGGATATAGAAATGGCCCATGAGGCCCTGGAAGAAGCCCGCCGGGCGATGCTTTCGGGCCAGTATGACATAATAGTCCTGGATGAAATTAACGTAGCCCTGGACTTTGGCCTTTTATCGTTGGAGGAAGTAATAGCTCTTTTGGAGGAAAAGCCGGAAGGGGTTGAACTCATCCTCACAGGCCGCAATGCCCACCCCGAAATTATCAAACGGGCCCACCTTGTTACCGAGATGAAGGAGGTGAAACACCCCTATCGGGAAGGAATCGTTGCTCGCAAGGGGATTGATTATTAGTTCAGGGCTGAAAGAGGCAGCAGTCACCCTTTTATGGGGATACCGCCTGTGGCCTGTCAAACTTCTCATTAGAAACCTAGAAAGAGCAAGCTGTGAAGGGCCTCAGCTGGTGATTTGCCTTCTCAAGCCACTGGAAGCAATCTTCAGTTACTTGGCTCGCTGGAAGTGTTGACTTATAATAAACTGGCTCTCTGGGAGAGGAGGGAAGAAATGGATGAAAAGGTCCAGGAAGCGGTGGAAATTTTCAAAGCCTTTTTGGACCGCTGTCCTCTTTATGCTCATACTTTGATCATTTCCCACAGTGATGCCGATGGCGTGGGGGCCGGAGCTATAATGTACAAAACCCTGGAGCGTTTGGGTTTCAAAGACTTTTCCATCCTCATAACGGGGAAAGGCCAGAATGCCTACACTCCATTGACTAAGAAACAAGCTACAGAATTCGCTCCTGAAAGGCTTTTTGTATTGGACCTTGGGTGCAAAGAAGAACCGGTAGTGCCGGGAGTGCCTACCCTTTTCATAGACCACCACCGCCCTTACGGGGTGCCTCCGGAAGGTGTTCTCGTTTCCAGTTACCACTGGGATCCTATCCCTAACACCAGTCTTCTTACTTTCTGGCTTTGCCGGAGTATAGCCAATATAGAGGATCTGGATTGGGTGGCAGCAATAGGAACGTTGAGCGATCTGGGAGATAAAGCGCCCTTTGATATCGTGAGGGAGGCTAAAGAGAAATATAAAGCCAAATGGTTGAAAGAAGCTACAGCCTTGGTCAACGCTGCCCGCAGGAGCAGCTCTGGCGATGCTTCGGTGGCTCTGAGGGCAGTGCTCAAAGCTTCGCACCCCAGGGAAATTGTAGAGGGAGCAAGCCCAGAGGCTCGTTTGCTCCACAAATTTAGAGAGGAATCAAAAGCGGCTCTGGAAGAGGCTAAAAAAGCTTCCCCCAGGTTCAGGGGCAACGTGGCCTTAGTGGAAATTTCCACCCCTTGCTACGTTCACCCGCTCGTCGCTCAAATATGGCGCACTCGCCTCCCAAAATATATCGTAATCGTGGCAAACCACGGTTACATACCCGGCTACGTTGCCTTCAGCGTGCGAACTGCCGCTGATGTTAATGTGCTGGATTTCCTAGGCCAGATAGAGGTGGACGTGGCTGAGGGCTATATGGGATACGGCCACGACCAGGCTTCAAGCGGTGTGATCCCTTTTGAATCCTGGAAGATATTGATGGAAGGACTGGGATTCAGGGATGAATAGACTGGATTCTAAGTTCAGACTTTCGTGGCGGGATGGGATTCACCTCTCAATGCTGGTCCTCGCAGTGTTTATTTTCTTCTGGCGAATATGGATTCCAGACCCGGCCGATAGGGCCAGGTTCAAAGCAGGGGATTTCACCCATATCTTTTTTCCTGCGCGGTATTATGCTGCTTCCCACCTGGCAAATGGACGCCTCCCTCTCTGGAACCCTTTTGTTTCGTGTGGCTATCCCCATTTTGCTGACCCTCAGGCCGCTACTTTTTACCCCATCGCGTGGGTTACCGCTCTATTAACCAGGGGGAACCTCTCACTGGAAGCCCTCCAGTGGGAAGCCTTTTTCCATTTTCTCCTGGCTGCTTTCTTCACCTATCTTTTCGCCTTCTATCTAACGGGGAACCGGGGAGGGGCTTTCCTGGCGGCTCTTTCCTTCTCCTTTGGCGGATACCTTACAGGCTTTCCCCCTCTTCAACTTTCCATGCTGGAAGCCGATATCTGGTTGCCTGCGTCCCTTCTGACCGCCACTATCGCCATTGACCGGAAAGCATTCCTGTGGGCAGGATTATCTGGACTCAGCCTGGCGATGGTTTTTCTAGCAGGGCGCCCGCAAGCTTATTTGGAAATTTTCATCCTATTCCTCTCCTGGTTTTTCTACCGAGCGCACATTAAGAAGCTCACTCTGAAGGAAACTTTTGGACTCTTAACGGTAGCGCTTTTGTTCTGCGGAGGATTCGGAGCAATCCAGGCTATTCCCACTCTGGAGCTCATCAGGCTTTCAGATCGCGCAGTCATAACCTGGGAGTATGTCTCTGAAGGAGGATTTGCCTGGTGGGAACTGATGGGAGCCGTGCTGCCCCACGTGGTGGGAAGCTACGCTTTATACCCTGGCCTCGTGGCTATCATCCTGGCAGTTTATGCAGTATGGAAGAAACAGGGGCTTTTCTGGTTCTGGATTGCCCTCGCAAGCCTTTTCTTTTCCCTTGGGGAAAACTTCGCACTTTTTTCCATCTTCTACCTGTTTCAAAAGCTAATCTTCCCCGGTTACCTACGCAATGTGGAAAGAATGGCTTTAGACTTCAACTTCGCGATAGCAATATTAGCTTCCATAGGTTTTGCAAGTTTGGAAGGAGAGGGCCACAGTTTGCGCAAGCCTTTAAGGGCTCTTTTTATAGCTTTTTCAGGAGCCTGGGTTTTAGTTTCTCTGGCAACTAAAGCTTCACCTCTCCAACCTCCTCACTACAGCTGGCTCTTGGATTCTCTGGCCTATGATTCCCTATTGCTCCTGGCAATATGGGGAGCCTTTGAGTTAGCTGGAGAGAAACTCCGCCATCTCCTTTTACCCATCATTCTTATACTGGACCTTTTCACCATAAACATGGGAAGAATTCTTGAACCGGCTCGGGGCATCCATCCTCCTTTTGATGCGGTGAAAAAGTTTGAGCCTCTCCAGACCATTCCCGGTGTGTTCCGGGTAGAAGGATACGAATCGGGCTTTGCAGACTTTGGGGTTTTCCTTGGCCTTGAAAGCATCTTCGGGATGGCCCCCCTTCAGATGGCCTGGCACAAGAGAATTATGGCTAACGTAGAAGAGATAACGCGTCTCAAGCTCATGAACGTTCACATTCTGGCCACAAAAAGGGATATTACTCACGGGGCTTTCAAGTTACTCTACGAAAAAGATGACCTTAAGTTTTACGCCTTTTTTGGCTTTAATCCCAGGGCCTATCTGGTAGAAGAAGTCCGAAGGGCCCAAAACGATGGGGAAATCGTCTCCATATTGAACTCCCCCGATTTTAACCCAAACTCAATGGCGGTTGTGCCGGCTGAGTTCCCCCACCTTCCTGAAGTTCCTCTGAAAGAAAGCGAGAGGGTAGAAATTCTGGAGCGGGGAGAGACCTTCGCCGTTTTAAGGGTCAGGGCTGAAGTTCCGAGATTGCTGGTATACGTAGAAAGCCATTACCCTGGCTGGCAAGCAGAAGTTGATGGCCGTCCGGTTACCATTTACCGGGTGAATGGTGCCTTTCGTGGGATAATAGTTCCTGAGGGTGAACATCTGATCTCATTCCGATATCGGCCTGTCAGCCTTTATTTAGGGGCAGGGCTGAGCTTCACGACTTTCCTGGGGCTTTTAGTCTGCTTTGTGCTCTCTTCAGGGAATAGATTTCGGAGGTTTTGGGTTAAATCTTAAAAAGGGAGGTGATATGAACGAGCCCGGGCCATGGGTAATTTTCAATGCCGATGATTTTGGGGATTGCTCTGAAATAAACGAAGCAATAATACGGGCGCACCGGGAGGGGGTTCTCACGAGCGCAAGCCTGATGGTGGGAGGGAAAGCTTTTGAGGAAGCCGTAAAACTTGCCTGGGAAAACCCTTCCTTGGCGGTGGGCCTCCATGTAACTCTGGCCGAAGGGTGGCCATCCCTTTCTCCCCAGGAATTGGTGGGGCTCGCAGATGAGAAAGGTAAACTGAAAAGCGGGTCTGTAGTGGGTTTCTTAATTTTGTTTCGCAAGGATGCCCGTGAAGCCTTGTTCAGAGAAATGGAGGAGCAGTTCCGAAGGTTCCTCGCTACCGGTTTGCAGCTTTCCCATGTGGATGGTCACCTCCACCTTCACCTTCACCCTCTGATCTTCCCTGAACTCCTCCACCTGGCGGAAGAATTCGGAGCCAGTGGTATCCGTATCCCGAGAGATAACTGGAGCCTTTCGCTTAAGTTTCCCCCAAGACGATTTTTCCTCAGCACTTTCTGGGCCCTTATCTATGCTCCTCTGGTTTCCTGGGCTTCAAAGTTAGCAAAGGGAAGGTCCCTGATCGTGGTTGATAGAGTTTACGGTTTATTTAAAAGTGGAAGCATGAGCGAGGAATACGTGGTTGGTGTATTGAAGAGTTTGCGGGGAAGCTCTGCTGAGCTTTACTTTCACCCCACCTCAGGCCCGCGCCTTGCGTCCCTTGGCCCCAATCCCGGTGACCTGGATACCCTTATGAGTCCCCGAATTCGGCAGGTTATAGAAGAAAGGGGGATACGCCTTGCCACCTACCCTATGCTGCGGAGGGAAAGCCGTGGGCATTGAAGCGATTTTAAGCCTTTGTATCTTTGCAAGCTGGATTTATTGGGCTGTAGCTCTTATTTCTACCTGGGCCTTCTGGCGGGAGAAGGAAGAAATAGACCCAAATTTCACCCCGCCTGTCTCCGTATTGAAACCAATAAAGGGGTTGGATTATGGAGCTTACCTCAACTTCAAGAGCTTTTTTACCCAGGATTACCCCAGCTATGAAATCCTTTTCGGAGTTGAAAGCCCCGATGAACCGACATTGCCGGTAATAAAACGCCTCATGGAGGAATACCCTCATGTGCCAGTCAAAATCGTAATGGCTGAACCCCAAAGTGCTAACCGCAAAGCCGGAATGCTGGAAATCCTGAGCGCTCATGCCTCTAATCCTATCCTCGTGATTTCCGATAGCGATTTTCGGGTCCCTGCAGATTACTTGAGGCGAATAGTATCGCCTCTCAAAAGGCCTGAGATAGGGCTCGTTACAAGTTTCTATCGGGGAAAAGAAGCCCTAACGACGGCGGCAAAAGTGGAAGCCCTCTACATAAGCACCAATCTTCTGCCTTCCGCATCCATAGGTCTAAGGTGGCTTAAAATGGGCTATGCGTTCGGTTCAACTATAGCTTTATGGAGCAAAACCCTGGAAGAAATAGGGGGCTTTAAGGCCTTTGCCGATTACCTTGCCGATGATCACGAAGCGGGGGCGAGAGTCAGAGCTACCGGCAAGTTTGTTCACCTTTCCCGGTGCATCGTTGATACCACCCTTGGCCCAGTTCGCTGGCGAGAATTGTGGTCGAGACAGCTTCGGTGGATGCGCTGTGTCCAGGTGAGCCGTCCATACCTATATCCGGAAATAGTGCTAACCTTTTCTATACCCCTTTCCCTCTTGCTCGGGTTCCTCACGGATTTCTCCTTCTTTTCCCGCGCTGTTCTGCTAATGTCTCTGGGCATCAGGCTCCTGGTAGGGTGGCTGGCTTTAGGTTTTATGGATTACGGGGAAATGCGCAGGAACATATTGCTTCTGCCCTTAGGGGATCTTCTCCAATTCGCTCTCTGGCTCTGGAGTCCTTTTAGTCGAAAGATAGTATGGCGTGGGGAAGAATACTGGCTAAAGAGGGATGGGCGGATAGAAAGGTTGGAAAGGAAAAAGCGTCGTATGCCTTTCTCCCTCCTATGGTGGCGTCGTCGTTAGGAAGGATTATTTCACCGGCTGGGGTCGGCGCTCCTTCCCTGAAATAGTAGACAATCAGATGGACACCCTCTATCTGATCATCAGGGGCATGCAGGAAGTAATCGTCACGGATGATTTCACCCTTTCTCCAGCAGGAAGTTGGATATGCTCCCCAAACTGGGGGGTGGTCCTGCTGGAAAATTAAACCTTTATGCGCAATGCGAACTGAGATTGTATAGTCCATGGGGATAGGCTGGGTCGCCTTCCAGAAAAGACTTACTCTGAATTTGTCCCCTTCCCTGCCCGCAGCATATCCGGCCAGTTTCACCCCCGGGACTATTTCTCTCTCCACAGGTTTTACCTGAAGGCATCTTCGTAGGCACGCCTCTTTCGGGAGTTCTTCAACAGGCTGTGTCTGGAGGAGAATTAAATTTTCCCCTCCTGAAGAGGGATAAAACCCTTTCTGGCACAGATCCGGTATCAGGTGTAAAGCCTGGCGAGTCAGGTAACAGGTTTCCCCGAGACGGGCTCTTTCCAGAGCTTCTTCCACTGAAACAGGTTCAACCCTGGGCTTTTCCCCCCAGACGCTCATGAGGTACTGAAGGGCGAGGTTCTCAGGGTAAGTCCCTCCGATGCAACTTCCTGGAGCGGGGTTATCGGCTAAGATGGCCCAACCGGGGACGAGGCCTGTGGCTTCAGGCCTGCCACTCTGATCGGCCATGGGATAACTTTTGACCAAACGCCAGACGAATATAAGGGCGAGGAAAGCCCCCGTAATAGCACGAACTCCGATATAGGGACAGGTTTTAAGAAGCTGATTGGCGAAACTCACAGCTCCCAGAACTATAAGGGGGTAAAGAGGCATTATAACCTGATACCAGTTCCCGAAGCGGTCAAAGTAACAGAAGGCAAAGTAAAAGAAGGCAGTGCTGTAGAAAAGGGAGGCTTTTTTTCCTCCCAGGAATGACCACCCCGCAAGCCCCATCACCATAATTGGCCAGGTCAACTCGTTTAAGGCAAGCCAGGGGTAATTGGGGCTTGGAGGCCATAGAGTCCAGCTCATTTCGGAGCGCCCCTGAGGGGCTGTGAGAAACTCCAGGAACCAGGCGAAAGCGCTGGGCCATTCTCCCTGTCCCCTCCACTCTGGATGCTGAGCCCCCCGGATGTAGACGTAAGCGTAGCTTGAAAGAGGAAGCAAAAATGCCGCCAGGGCTTTCAGGAGAAAGCGACGGTTGCGCAGGAGAGATGGTTCTTCCTTCAGGATGAAAAAAACAATAGGAGGCAATATGAGCAGTGTTGTTACCAGATTGGCAGCGCACGTCCCAGCTACAAAAGCAATCCACAAGAGGAGTGAACGGTCCCGCTTTTCCTCCCATTTGAAGGTCAGCCAGAGAAGTAGAAGGGTCTGGAACACTGCGGATGTGTATTGCTCGGTGGTGACGGAATAGTACCAGAAGAAATAGGTCACAGCGTAGAAAGCGGTCCCCCAAAGAGCAAGGGGCCACCTCTGAGGGAATAGGCGCAGGAGGAGGGAGTAAAAGACTAAGAGGGAAAGGATGGCCCAGAGGGTGGAGTAAAGGGAAAGGATCTGAATTGGATTGAGGGCCCACCGCAGGAGGGGGCGCAGCGAGTGGAACCAGAGCCAGCCCAGCATAGTGTAAAGGGGGTAACCAGGAGCGTTAGCGAATCGGGCTTCAACCTGAGCATACTGGTGGGTGATAAGATCACCCCCCATTAACTCATCGGGCCGAAGGCCATCATCTAGAGTTAGAAGGTAAAGGGAAAAAGCTGCCAGAAGCAGAAAGGTCCCAGCCAGCCATTTGAAAGAAAACATGGACTTAGCGGTGGTCAAAGTAGATTTCGGCTGATATGCAACCTGAAGAGTCAGTTTTTACGTTGGCGTAATCAGATATACGGTTCCCAGCGGCATCGGTAAGGTAGACCTGCCAGTTTCCCGGGAGTGGTCCATCAACCTTCAGCGTGCAACCTCTGGAGCCATCTATAGGAGTAGTGGGGCCGTTGCAGACCCCCACCGGGACAAAGACTACGTTTACCCCTCCCTGAGGCTGGCCTCCCGCTCTAACGAAAACTTTAAGGTAAGCACTGCCCGCCCCCATGCATTTTACGGATGTGAGGACATAGGGCATGGATGGAGGTGGAGGCGGTGGGACAGGGGTAGGCGTTGGCCGTGGGCGAGGCGTTGGAGTAGGAGGTATGGTTTGCGCTACACTCAAGGCATCAATGGTTCCCCCTTCTATCCGCAGGTACTGGGCCAGCGCCCAGCCATCTTTCCCTCCGATGCAGCAAAGTTGGAGCCAGTCACCTCTGGCGTCCCTGGCCAGGACTGTAAAGGTATCGTTCAGTTTAGCCTTTCCCACAACAGGGTAGACAGCCCCTGGGCCTGAACGAATGTTAAGCTCGGTAATGATGACCACAGCCCTAACCTGGCCGGTGGGCGTTTCAATGGGGCCTGGAGTCGGAGTAGCCAGAGGCGACTGGAAAGCGGTCTCGGGCTGGCTTACCGGCGATGGAGAGGGCATGGGGGCAGGGTGTGTAACCTCAGGAGAGGGGACAGGGGTAGAAATAGGAGCTGGGGGAAGAGCAGGAGTTGTTTCTGAAGGGGTTGGAGTGAAGGTAGGTTTTGGGGTTCTGGTAAAAGTTGGGGAGGGAGTTGGTTCCCGTTGAGCCAAAGGAGCACCAGCGCATCCAGCTACAAGGATGGCAAAAACCACCAGCAAGGAAACGAGCTTCATGATTATCGCACCTTTCTGAATGTAATGTTGTCAAACTGCCCCGCTTTATTGCAATCCTCAAAGGTTATCACCACTGTATCCGAAAGGTTTTGCAATCCGGGAGGTGGGGATTTTGTAAGCCCTATGCGCACATTAGGAGTATTATCGGCGACCAGACGGATGCGGAACTCAAAAGGCTGTGGAGGATGATATAATTCCGGGCCCAGCGGGGTGAAACCCACTTCTCCGGGCGGCTCGCGGATACCAGGGATATCTATCCCCGTGCTCATGTAAGCCCAGTTATCGAACCAGTTTAGCTCTACGACCACGCCGTTTATGGGGTTGCCGGCACCGTCTACAACTCTAACTCTGAACCAGACTGCTCCACAGTTAGGAGCCTGGCGCATGCTTCCCTGGACGTAAACATAAGGCCAGGCAGGGGCCGGGGTTGGGGTAGGGATAGGAACAGGGGTAGGAGTAGGGGGTCTGGGGGTTGGAGTGGGAGGAATATCGGTGGTTACGTTAATCATAGCGATTTCGCCCGGAATGCTCAGAAGGGAAGTTGAAACCCATCCTTCCCTGCCTCTTACACAGCACACCTTTATCCAATCTCCCCTCTCATTTCTTGCCCTTATTTCAAACTGAGTGCCTCCTGGAACCTGGCCTATCAAGGGGTAGACAGCGCCTGGCCCCTGGCGGACGTTAGCCCTGGCCGCACTCACTATTGCTATCTGGGGGACAGGAGGTGTTGGGGATGGAGTGGGAGTAGGGGTAAAAGGTTCCGGAGTGGGGGTAAAGGTAGGAGTGAAGGTGGGAGTAGCAAGGGGGGTTGGAGTGAAAGTGGGCCTTGGAGTTCTGGTAAAGGTGGGGGTTGGGATTGCTGCTCGGCGCTCCGGGAGCAGACCGCAGCTTAAAGTTAGCGCAGCTAAGGCTAAAACGAAGATTAGGTAAAGCCATGGTTTTCGGCTCATATAGCTGCACCTCCTGAAATTACTTAAGCCCCATTATATCACCGAGGCTCAAGGGGGCCAAATTTTTAAAATTGCTTCAGGTCCCTTCCTCCCACGAACTCAGGTATTTTTCCTGTTCGGGAGTAAGGGTGTCAATTTCCACCCCCAGGGACACGAGCTTCAGGCGGGCGACCTCTTCATCAATCTCTCTGGGCACGGGGTAAACTTTCCTTTCAAGGGTGTGGCCGTTTTTAACCAGGTAAGCGACGCTCAAAGCCTGGTTGCTGAAACTCATATCCATAACAGCGCTGGGGTGGCCTTCGGCAGCGGCCAGATTAACCAGCCTTCCCTCGGCCAGGAGGTTTATGCGTCGTCCATCGGCCATTATGTACTGGTCCACGTTCGGGCGGACGCGCACTTTTTCCACAGCCAGCTCTTCCAGAGCAGGGATGTTTATTTCCACATTGAAGTGGCCTGCGTTAGCCAGAATTGCCCCGTCCTTCATAACCAGAAAATGCTCACGATCTATGACGTTTATATCGCCGGTGGCGGTAACGAAAATGTCGCCGATTTTAGCGGCCTCCCGCATAGGCATTACCCTGTAACCATCCATCAGGGCTTCAAGAGCTCGGAGAGGATTGACTTCGGTAACGATCACGTTGGCCCCCATACCCTTGGCTCGCATTGCTATACCGCGGCTGCACCATCCGTACCCCGCCACCACAAAGGTTTTCCCTGCCAGAAGAACGTTGGTAGCTCTAAGGATCCCGTCAATAGTGGATTGGCCTGTGCCGTAGCGGTTGTCAAAGAGGTACTTAGTGAGAGCATCGTTTACAGCGATTATTGGGTAGCGCAGGGCTCCATCTTTAGCCATAGCCCTTAGCCTTATGACCCCGGTAGTGGTTTCTTCGGTCCCGCCGATTACCCCTTCCAGCAGTTCTGTGCGTTCCTTGTGAAGAGTTGAGACAAGGTCTGCCCCATCGTCAATAGTTATATGGGGGCGGTGCTCGAGGGCAGCGTGGATGTGGCGGTAGTAAGTTTCCCTATCCTCACCTCTTAAGGCAAAAACAGAAATGCCTTCTTCTACAAGATAGGCAGCCACCTCATCCTGAGTGGATAGGGGATTAGAGGCGCAGAGAACCACTTCCGCTCCACCGGCTTTGAGAGTCAGGGCCAGGTTGGCGGTCTCACTGGTTATGTGGAGGCAACCGGAAATGCGAACTCCTTGCAGGGGCTTTTCCTGGGCGAATCGTTCTCTTATGAGTTTGAGGACGGGCATTTCCTGAGCTGCCCATTCGGTTTTTTTCCTCCCTTCTGAGGCAAGGGATGGATCTTTAATGTGATATTTAAGGGCAGTCATCTTCTAAACCTCCTTAGCCGGAGTTTTACTTTTCAGGGACAGGGACATCAATGGAGATCCTTGTGCCTCTTCCGATGGCGCTTTCCACCTTTATCTCCCCACCGATAGCCATAATGTTTTCCCGCACACTGCTTATCCCTGAAGTTCCTGAGGGTAACTCTGCCTCCACATCGAAGCCAATGCCGTTGTCTTCTATCACTGCTCCAACCCTGTTGCCCGTTATATCTACCATTACCTGAACCTGAGAAGCTCTGGAATGTCTGTGAACGTTGTCCAGTAGCTCTTGAAATGCTCTGAAGAGAACAACCTCGACGTAGGGAGGAAGCCTCCTTTCCTGGCCGGTTAAATTGAAAATGGTCTTTATCCCAGTTTTGCCTTCAAACTCCTGAAGGTAAAGCCGGAGGGTCGGGATTAAGCCAAGGTCATCCAGCATCATTGGACGGAGGTTGAATATAAAACTGCGGATTTGCTGAAATGTTTCGCTTGCTGCTTTCT
The DNA here is from genome assembly GCA_025062375.1 of Anaerolineae bacterium. NCBI lineage: Bacteria > Bacillati > Chloroflexota > Anaerolineae > Anaerolineae bacterium. Next base: position 67,222 of record JANXAG010000007.1, read on the forward strand.
TCAGGTTAGCCAGCTCTTCCTGAGCCTTTGCTTTATCCCGTGTGAAGAACTTCTCGCATATTTCTGCTTGAAGCATAAGGTTCGTGAGAGCCTGAGCGGGGCCATCGTGCATCTGACGGGCCAATTCCCTCTTTTCCTGTTCCCGGGCTTCAATAACCTTGAGGACCAGTTCGCTCGGTATGAAAGTTTCTCTCTCGGCAGGCCAGCTGACCTCCAATTTCTCCCCCAGGTCCAGGAGACGCCGCAGATGGTTAGCATATCTCTCCAGAGCTTTATACTGGGATTCTATTTGCCCAATTTTTTCCCTCAAAGTCAGAAGCTGAACCTGCAAAGCCTGGGCCTGCCTGTAAGCCTGGTAAACCTCCTTAGCTGAATAACGTTCAAGGTTTAACTCCATCTGGCGAAGCATGAAGGTTGTCTGAGCGCTCTGGGAAGTAATTTTTTCCAGTTCAGCGCGTGCTTGACGCAATAGGTCCTCACTTTCCTTAAGCTCTCTCAGCAGCTTCTGATATTCCTCAGCGCATTCTTTTAGAAAGCGGAGAAATTCCTCCATTGCCATCCTCCAGTTCGTTAAGCCTTATCCAGCCTCTTCTCAAAGCATAAAGGACAGCCTGTGTGCGGTCATTTACTGCAAGCTTGCGCAGGATTGAAGTCAGGTGGTTCTTAACCGTTTGTTCTTTGATTCCTAAAGTCAGAGCGATCTGTTTATTGGAATAGCCTTTGGCTATAAGCTGAAGGACCTGCAGTTCCCGTGAGGAAAGAGGTGTGAAAAGTTTGCCTGGTTCACCACCAAGCTCAATGGCCAGCCTTTCGAATTCCCCCAGGAGCCAGCGAGCTACTGCTGGCTCTTCCAGAATCGCTTCCCCGATGAGGTAGTAACCTTTAGCTACCATTTCCACAGCTTCTATAAGTTTATCAGGGCTAATCTCTTTGGTCAGGTAGGCCGCAGCTCCTGCTTTCAGGGCGTGGAAAAGCTGGTATTCCGCGTCAAAGCCCGTTATAAGGATAACGGCAGTATTGGGACAGTGGATTTTAAAGAAGCGGGTAAGCTCCAGACCATTCATGTAAGGCAGGTTTATATCTACAATAGCCACGTCCGGAGAAAGCTTTTTGGCTAATTCCATCGCCTCCTTTCCATCGGAGGCTTCTCCTACTACTTTGATGTTCTCGTTTTTTTCCAAGATATATTTTAAGCCCTGCCTGTAGATTGGGTGGTCATCCACCAGAAGGACCTTTATCACCTTCGCCTCCGGTATAAGCTCTTAAAGGGCAAAAGGGATAAGGATAGAAAGGGAGTTCGCCGCAATTTCCATCTTTCCTCCTAAAGCGCAGACCCGGGCATGGAGAGGAATTAAAGCGGTAAACATCCTGGTTTCCCTCTCGTCAAAGGGCAGGCCATCGTGGTAAAGATGGAAGGAGAGAAAGCCTTGCCCTTTTGAGGAGGAAATTTCAATCCTGCTGGCTCGGGCGTACTGGTAAGCATAGAGCAGAGCTCCCTGGAAAATGCGGAAGAGGAATAAAGCAAACAGGCGGGGAAGCTTTTCAGGGAAGTTTTCCAGTTGCAGTTCAATTTTCACCGATAGCCCTTCAAAAGTTTTCTTTATGAAGTATCTGAGCCCTTCCGGTAGACCCATTTTGATAAAATCTTCCGGAGATTGGAGCCAGAGAGTGATTTTACTCAAATCCTCCATGACCCTTCTCAAGAGTTCTGCTCCCACCCCTTGCTCCCGGAAGGCCTCGGCGATGCGCCCGCCAAGCTCTGTCACGAAGTCGGCGAATGCCTCTCTTTCCTTCTCAGCTAAATCTAAAGTTAAGCTTATTTCCGATGGGCTGATTTTCTTCTGCGGAGATAGCTCCAGTATAGACAGCGCTTTTCTCAAAAGATAGTTTGCTTCGTGAGGTAGTAACTCCCCTTTTGCGAGGCTTAAGTGAAGCTCATGCAGTGCTTTTTCTAACCTGGAAAGAAGTTCCTCCGTTTCTTCCATGAAAATAGCTTTCCTCCCCCGGTTTGGAAAAAGTATACCATAAAGAGCCGTGCTTTCGCAAAGAGCCGTGAAGCTGAGGCTGGCAAATTTTCGGACTGCTTGGGTTTAAACCTTTGCTGTCCTTGGAAGGGTTAAAGCCCTGGGGCGACACCTGGTGGCGCACAGGCCACATCCCGCACACTTTTGCGGCTCCAGGACCGCTTTCTTGTCCACTACTTTTATAGCTCCATAAACGCAGGAAATCTCACATAATCTGCAGCCGGTGCATTTCTCAAGGTCCAGCAAAGGTGGAACAGGGTGAAGCCGGTATTCCTGTTCCTGCAACTTTTTGATAGCCAGGCCTCGGATTTCTTCCACCGATTTGTAGCCGTGATTATCAAGCCACTCTTCAATTTCTCTGGCGATTTTGCCGAAGATAGAAGGCCCTCTGAGGATGGCGGCAGTGCAAACCTGCACTGCCCATGCCCCGGCCATCATGAGTTCTACAGCATCGGTGCCTCTCGATACTCCACCAACCCCAATTATCGGGAGGTCCACTGTCCTGGCGATATCGAAGATACAGCGGACAGCCAAAGGTTTCAGGGCCAGTCCCGAAAGCCACCCGTATCCTTCTCTGCTTCCCATGAGGGGAAAACCCGTCTCTATATCAATGGACATTACAGGTCCAAAGGAGTTTATAGCCACGATCCCATCGGCTCCGGCTTCTCTGGCTGCCAGGGCGGCCTCTCGGACGTCCCGGAAAGGGCTGAATTTCACGAACACTGGCACTTCTACAGCCTCTTTGGCTGCCTGGATAGCTTCCATCATGGGGTGGGGATCATCTCCTATGTAATGGGTGGAAAGCTCTAACGCGTCAGCATAAGGTTTTACCTTAGGAGCAAGCCGGGCTATGTCTTGAGCGGTGTATCCGAGGCTTATTATGAGGGGAAGACCTGTTTCTTTAGCAATGGCATATTCTTTCTCAATCCATTGCTCCGGAGGGAGCTCGGACCAGAGCTCGGTATTGAGGAAGCCTCCGGGAATCTCGGCCATATTGGGGCGAGGAACCTGAGCAGCTGTCACCGAGATGGTTTTGGATACGAGGCCTCCGGCTCCTCCTTCAGCACACCTTTTCATAGCTTCACCGTTCCAGACAGGAGGACCGGCGGCAGGCATAACGGGGTTGCGGAACTTTATACCGCAAATTTCCACTTCAAGCTTCGCCATCTCTCCTCCTGAATAGCAATCAATTCGGCGCGAAGGCCTGAGATAAACTTATAAAGGCACCGGTCTTTAAACCGGTGCCTTCGACCGTTGCCCCTGGCCGGACTCGAACCGGCAGCAAACGGCTTAGGAGGCCGTTGCTCTATCCTCTTGAGCTACAGGGGCTTACGCAATATTATTTTACCACAAATTCGCATGTCTGGGCAAATCAAATTAGATGGTCGGGGCAATTTGCGCAGGACTCAGTTTGGAGCGGAAATATTCAACCGTCCTCCTGAGCCCCTCTTCCAGAGGTATAGTGGGTTCCCAACCAAGCTCTCGGTAGGCCTTTTCAGCTTTGAGGCATATCTTGAAGACTTCCCCCTGCTTAGGAGGCCCATGGACAGCTTCTCCCGGATAACCAGTTAGCTCTTTGAGGAGACGGAAAATTTCATTGACTGATGTACCCTTTCCCCAGCCGAGATTGTAAATCCCGCATCCATTTTTATGTAAAGCCAGGAGGTTAGCCCTGGCTACGTCCTCCACGTAGGTGAAATCCCTTTCCTGCTCTCCGGAACCGTTTATAATAGGCTGTTCCCCGCGCAACATCTGGCCTGTGAATATAGCCACTACGCCCGCCTCCCCGAAAGGATCCTGTCTTGGTCCGTAAACATTGGGATAGCGCAGGGAAACGTATTCTAAGCCATAGTTGAGGTAATAAAGGTGAAGGTAATGCTCCACTGCGTGTTTGCTGGCTCCGTAAGGGTCCAAGGGGTTTATAGGGTGCTCTTCGTCTACTGGAAGGTATTCAGGCTCGCCGTAAATGGCTCCCCCTGTGGAAGCATAAATGAATTTGCGCACACCGTAACGGCGCGCCAGTTCCAGAAGGTTCAAAGAACCTAAGACATTGACCTCCGCATAAAGGATGGGTTTGACCATTGACTCCCGAACGTTAACAAGGGCCGCTTGATGGGAGATGACTTCGGGTTTCTCTCTCGCAAAAACTTCTTCGAGCTCAGGGGAACGGATGTCCAGATAGTAAAAGCGCGCCATGGGATTTAGGTTCTCCCTTTTCCCTGTGTGGAGGTTATCCACCACCACGACTTCATGGCCTTCCTGGACGAATAAATCTACCACGTGCGAGCCGATAAAGCCTGCTCCTCCTGTTACCAGAATTTTCATAGAGCCTCCTTTCCAGGACGGAATCGGTAAAACCAATACAGAGCTATGGAACCAGCTACAGCTACGTTAAGCGAGGAAACCCTCCCCTCCATCGGTAGTTTGAGCAAGAGGTCACATTTTTCCCTCACCGAAGGCCTCAACCCTTTCCCTTCGCTCCCTACCACCAGAACCAGGGGAAAAGGTGGTTTAACTGCGAAGAGATCCTGAGCTTCGGGCAAGGCCTCGAGGCCAGCAATCCAGTAGCCTCGCTCCCTTAACCCTTCAAGAGCCCGGTTCAGGTTTGAAACCTGAACCACTTTTATATGCTCAACAGCCCCAGCCGAAGCTTTTACCACAGCGGGGGTTATTCCCACAGCATTTCTTTCCTGAATCAGGACTCCTTTTACTCCAGTGGCCTCGGCAGTGCGCAGGAGGCTCCCTACATTTTGGGGATCTTGAAGGAGGTCCAGCACCAGGATTATTCCTGATTCCCCCTGAAGGATCTCTTCAAGGGAAGAGTAAGGGTAAGCAGAAACTTCCAGGATAATGCCCTGATGGGAGCCGTCAGGAACAGCGGAGTCAAGCCTCTCCCGGGGCATGAAAACAGGGTAAAGACCCAGGCGGCTTGCTAGGGAAACAATTTCGCTTACGGGGGGAGAATCCTTTACTCCCTCGGCCAGGATTAAGCGGTAAAATTTGCGACGCCGAGCCCTTAAAGCTTCCAGAACAGGATTGCGGCCGTAGAGGAATTCCCGCCCCGGACTTAAAGGTCTTAAAGGTTCTTCTTTTTTCTTTATCTTTGCACCCTTACCCTTCGCCACCTAGTTCCCTGAGGAGTATCTTCAAGGATTATGCCCAGCTCCATCAGCCTGCTCCTTATGCGGTCAGCCTTCTCCCATTCCCTGGCTGTGCGGAATTCCTGACGCAGTTCTATAAGAAGCTGAATGAGGGGCACTTCCAGTTCCCCTACTACTTGCTCCGGAAACTTCTGCGGTATTATGCCCAGGATGGTATCGCCCAGCTCGGTGTAGAGGCTATCTATGGCCATGAGAGTATCTTTGGAAAGGGGCCTGTCTCCGGTAAGCCAGATGTTGACTTCCCTGGAAAGCTCAAAAAGCTCTCCAATGGCCGTAGCTGTATTAAAGTCATCGTCCATAGCAGCGAGGAAACGAGCTTTCCGGTTAGCCAGGACATCGGTTACTTCCTGGGGAATGGGGCCGGTCTCGGAGAAGGGTATACGCTCTCTTACCTCTCTGACAGTGTTCCAGAGCCTTTCAAGACCCTTTTCTGCTGCTGATAGAGCTTCATCGGAGAAGTCAAGGGTTGAGCGGTAATGGCTGCTGAGGATGAAGAAGCGTACTGTCATGGGGTTGTAGCGTTTGAAAAGGTCTTTAAGGTATATAGCGTTCCCCAGGGATTTGCTCATTTTGACCCCTTTCACTGTTACCATATTGTTGTGCATCCAGTACCGGACGAAGGGAACGCCATGGGCTGCTTCGCTTTGAGCGATTTCACATTCGTGGTGGGGGAAAATATTGTCCATGCCTCCCCCGTGGATGTCAAAGGGTTGGCCTAGGTATTTGGTGGACATTACAGAGCATTCTATATGCCACCCGGGGTAGCCCCAACCCCATGGGCTTGGCCATCGCATTATGTGTTCTGGTTCTGCCCTTTTCCACAGGGCGAAATCGGCCGGATGTTTCTTATCGGGGCTGGGATCAATGCGGTATCCTTCCAGCAGTTCTTCCACCTTTTGGCCTGAAAGTTTACCGTAATCGGGGAACTTGGCCACTTCAAAGTAAACCGAACCGCTCACCTCGTAAGCGTAGCCTTTCTCTATTAAAACCTTGACCAGCTCAATCTGTTCGGGGATATGCCCGCTGGCCCTGGGGGAGATATCGGGCCTTTGGATATTGAGGGCATCCATATCTTCAAAGTAACTGCGGGTGTATTTCTCCACCACTTCCATTGGCTCGAGCCTCTCGATCTTCGCCCTTTTAAGCACCCTGTCTTCCCCACTCTCCAGGAGGTGTCCAACGTCGGTTATATTTTGGACATAGCGAACTTTATAGCCCAGGTAACGCAGGTATCGCACCACTACATCGAAAGAGACATAGCTTTTAGCATGGCCGATGTGAGGGTGATCGTAAACGGTGGGGCCGCACACGTATATACCCACAAAGCCCGGATGCAATGGCTCAAACTTCTCTTTCCTGCGGGTTAAAGTGTTGTATATTTCCAACGCCATAGTCCCTCCTTTTCAGTCAAGCTCTCAGAGGTTAGCCATTCAGATGCACACTCTTGAGCTCACGTTTCATTAGTTGTCAGCCTCCCAATTTCATTACGAAAATTTGGTTCAGGACCTCGTTGTTCAGGATACGCTTTCTGCCACCCTTTTCAGTTACCGAAAAGACGATGAAGACTTTACCTCCCTGTTCTTTCTCAAATCGCTGGTGAGAACATTCCATTACTCTGAAGAGAACGTTTGACCTTACGGAACGCCTGAGGGAATACACCTCGGTGTTACTTCCGGCCATCGGGCTGGGCGAAAATGATCCGACCTTTATCTGTCTGAAGGACCTTGGTTACAGTAACTTCAATGGTTGAATTAATGAAACGGCGACCGTTCTCCACCACCACCATGGTGCCGTCGTCCAGATAGCCCACCCCTTGATTGGGCTCTTTACCTTCTTGGATTATGTGGATTGTGAGGCTTTCACCTGGAAGGACCACGGTTTTAACGGCGTTGGCCAGTTCGTTGAGGTTTAAAACTTCAACCCCCTGGAGACGGGCCACCCGGTTGAGGTTGTAATCGTTGGTGAGGATGGGGCACTGGAGCTTGCGGGCCAGAAGTATGAGTTTTTCGTCTACTTCCTTCGCTTCCTCCACATCCATATCGGTAACCTGAACGGGAACTATGGCTTCGCGGCGGAGCTTTTCCAGCATTTCAAGGCCTCTTCGGCCTCGGTTGCGCCGGAGGATGTCCTGAGAATCGGCAATGTGGTGCAGTTCATTGAGAACGAAGCGAGGGATAAGGAGAGTTCCTCGCAGAAATCCTGTCCGGCTTATGTCCACTATGCGCCCGTCTATTATCACGCTGGTATCAAGGAGGATGCAACTTTCTGAAGAAAAGGGCTCGCCTTTGAGGGAATAACGGGACCCCAGAAAGCGCAGGATGTCATTCTGACGGATAACGGCTATCATGGTTGCGAGGTAAGTCAGGATGACGGTAGCTACCGATGGTAGGATTTTCCCCAGAGGTGAGGGGAGGAAAGAAATCGGTATGGAGACAAGGGCTGAAATTATGAGACCAACGATGAGGCCAATGAATCCAGCCACGAGGTTTCGGGCGGGCAATATTTTTATCTTTTCCTTAACCCAGCGAAAAGGATAAATAGTAACCCATGGGGTCACAATAAAGCCGAGGGCACCTGAGGCGAGAGCTATGATGAGAATGTAGCGGAGGGAATGGTCGAAAAAACCGCCTGCCAGTAAAACTCCCATCTGCCAGCCGATGATGCCAAAAACAACCATCCCCACAAAACGCAGGATAATTGCCATAATTTCACCCCCTTTCCTCAAGAGGGCCGGGAAAGGAGACGCTGACGGAAAGCCTCGTAAAGGATGATGCCTGCCGCCACTGCTGCGTTCAGGGATTCTATGGGACGAGCCATGGGGATGGATATCAGGCTATGGGCCACTTTGCGGGCTTCGGTTGTAGCTCCTCTCGCTTCCCCTCCGATTATCAACACTGAAGGCTGGGTCCAATCCACTTCAAAATAAGATACTGGCCCCTGGGGGTCGGCCAGGAGGATTTGCCTGCCTTGGAGCAGGGCTGAAAGCTCCTCCCAGGGTACACCGGTTTTAATGGGAATGTAAAAATGAGCTCCCATTCCGGCGCGCACGGCTTTCGGATTGAAGGGATCAGCGGAGCCGGGCGTTGTGGCCAGGAAAGCCACCCCTGCAGCGACCGCCGTCCGCATTATAGCTCCCAGGTTCTCAGGGTTTTGAATCCCATCCAGAACCACCGCTAGCTCCCACTCTTTCGGTATGGGAAGATCCGGAAAGGGGAAAACCCCCACTATGCCTTGAGGGGTCACAGTGGAGGAGACAGCTTTTATAATAGCTTCCGTCACCTGGTAAAAGGTGACGCCTTCCAGAGAGAAGGCCTCTTTCTGGTCAAAATTTTCCGAATAAAGGACAAAAACGGGCTTAAATCCTGCATTAATGGCTTCTTTTATAGTTCGGATCCCTTCTACCAGGAAAAGCCTGTTTTTCCATCGCCCTTTGCGGGTAAGAAGAGAACGAGCGAGCTTTATTTTCTCGTTATGGATGCTACTTATTACCCCACCTTTCCCGGCCCTTTTCAACTGTTAAAGAGCAGCCTTGGCCACTTCCACCAGTCTGGCGAAAGCCCCTTGGTCTTTTACGGCCATTTCGGCCAATATTTTTCTGTTAACCTCAACCCCTGCTTTCCGGAGGCCAGAGATGAATTCCCTGTAAGTAAGTCCATGGAGCCTTGCAGCAGCGTTTATCCTTAAAATCCAGAGGCGCCGGAAATCCCTCTTCCGGGTCCGGCGGTCTATATAAGCATACATTAGAGATTTCATCATAGCTTCATGAGCTCGCTTAAAGAGAGCGTGCCTTGCCCCGAACTGCCCTTTTGTAAGTTTGAGCACCCTCTTATGGCGCCTTCTGGTTACAACGCCTCCCTTTACTCTCACTTTACAGCCTCCTTAATCAAGGTATGGTGCAAGGCGGCGAATCCTTTTCTTATCGCCCCTGTTGGTAACTTCCAGCATTTCAGCGAACAGGGCTTTTGCCCTGGCTGATTTTTTCCGACGCAGGTGGCTTTTGCCCTGCTTGGTCCTCATGATTTTGCCTTTGCCAGTAACTTTGAAGCGTTTAGCTGTCGCTTTATGAGTTTTAAGCTTTGGCACTTTCCCACCTCCTTTACTTTGATGCTAAAATCATCACCAGACTTCCCCCTTCAGATTGGGGCCTCTGGTCCACCCTGGCTACGTCGGAGACTCCGGCCATAATTCTTTCCAGTAACTTGAGGGCCATCTCAGGGTGATCTATTTCCCTTCCCTTGAACATCACCCGAACTCTTACTTTATTGCCCTCTTTAAGGAAATCCCTTATATCCTCTATCCGGTAGGAAAGGTCATGTTCAGATATGCTGGGTCTCAGACGAATCTCCTTTACTTCCCCTCCTTTGCGTGCCTTACGGCTTTCCCTTTCGCGCCGTGCCCTCTCGTAAAGGAATTTCTCGTAATCCATCAACTTGCACACGGGTGGGTCACTATCGGGCGCAACTTCTACCAGGTCCAGGTCCTTCTCGTAAGCCAGCCTCAGCGCTTCCTGCAGAGACATTATCCCTATTTGTCGGCCATCCTCGCCTATGACCCTTACCTTTGGAGCCTGAATTTCGCGATTTACACGGTATTGCGGTTTCACCTAAAAATTTCCCCCTCCTTGTTGATTTTGGGCTTACTATACCACAAGCAGCTTTTTAAGTCAAATTGTTTCCAGGCCTGGGCCACTGCTCACTTGGTAGGGATTTTTGACCCAAAAGACCCATAAAACTTGCCTTAGATCGCCCGAAGAGGTAAAATTTTAGAGAACTTTTCAAGTCTGGAGGAAAACTTTGGCTTTATCTTACAGAGAGGCTCTGGAATTTATCTATTCTTTCACCGATTACGAAAAGCTTAAGGGCTACCGCTACTCTCCAGAGGAATTTAACCTGGCCAGGATGGAAAAGCTTCTGGAGTTCGCTGGCAACCCCCATACCTTTTTCCGCTCCCTTCATGTGGCTGGCACCAAAGGTAAAGGTTCCACATGCGCCATCATGGAATCGGTCCTTAGAGCTCAAGGATACAGGACTGGCCTCTATACTTCTCCCCACCTTCATACCTTCAGGGAAAGGATTCGCATTGCTGGAGAACTGGTGAGCGAGGAAGACGTGGCTTCCGGAATCGAGGAACTGCGTCCGCTTATCGAGAAAGTGCCAGGCCTCACCACTTTTGAAATAATGACCGCTTTAGCTTTCTTTCTTTTCGCTCACAAAGGGGTAGAAGTAGCGGTAGTGGAGGTAGGGCTTGGAGGAAGGCTCGACGCCACCAATGTGATCACCCCCATGGTTTCAGTCATAACTTCCATAGGCTACGACCATATGCAGCTTTTAGGCAATACCCTCGCTTCCATTGCCCGGGAGAAAGCTGGCATTATAAAAAAGGGCATCCCGGTGGTAAGCGCCCCTCAAGAAGAGGAAGCTCTCCTGGTTATAGAGGAAACGGCCAGGCTCAGGGGTTCTCCTTTAATTCTGGCGGGCAGGGATTGGGTTTGGGAAGATGTTGAGAAAGGGCGAGAAGACCAGGTTTTCACTGTAAAAAGGCTGAACCCTCCTGGCTTTTCCGTGAGGGTCCGTTTGCCTCTTTTGGGGGTTTTCCAGCCTGTAAACGCCACCGTAGCAGTAGCCGCTCTGGATCAGGCCCGAAGCCAAGGGCTTCAGGTTACCGATGAAGCCATAGTAGAAGGTTTGGAAAAGGTGAAGTGGCCCGGCCGGCTGGAAGTCCTCCAGAATTCGCCCCTTTTCATAGTGGATGGAGCTCATAATGTGGATTCCGCCCGCCGTCTCGCTCAATCTCTTAGGGAGCTTTTTTCCTGGAACCGTTTTATCCTCGTTTTTGGAGCTTCAAGCGATAAAGATATTCCGGGAATGCTGAAGGAGCTCCTGCCCCTGGCCGATGTGGTTTTCTTTACCCGTGCCCGCAACCCCCGAGCTGCCTCCCCCGAGGCAATATTAAAGGAGGCTCAGGTTCTGGGCTTCGACGGGAAAGTTGTCGAGCCTGCAAATAAAGCTGTGGAGGAAGCCCTGAAGGAAGCTCTGGCAGAAGATGTGGTGTGCGTAACTGGTTCTCTGTTTTTGGTGGCGGAAGCCAGGGAGACCTGGGCCATTATTTCAGGCAAGCCTCTGCCTCCTACGGATCCCATTTGAGGGGAGTTCATGAATCTGACGAACGAGGAGAAAGCGATGCTTCTGGGAGAAAAGGGGCCGGCTCTGCGTCGGGCTATGGAAATAATTTTTGCTCTGGGCAGTATTTACGGGGCAGGGGAGACAGTGCCGATAAAAAGTGCGCAAATTTCCGGGGTAAGCTACAAAAACCTTGGCGAAGCCGGCCTTGATTTCCTAAAGAAATGGGCCTCTGAGGGAGCCAGAGTTCTGGTCCCCGCCATGATGAACCCTGCAGGTATGGACCTCAGGCGCTGGAAGGAGATGGGGATACCGGAGGAGTTTGCTTTGAAGCAGTTAGAAGTAGTGGAAACTCTTATTTCAATGGGAGTGGAGCCAACTCTTACCTGTGCACCTTATCTGGGCAGATATCGCCCTGGATTTGGGGAGCATCTGGCATGGTCTGAGTCTTCGGCGGTAATATTTGCCAACTCGGTTATAGGGGCGAGGACCAATCGGGAAGGAGGGCCTTCAGCCTTGGCAGCGGCTATTGCGGGCCGCACGGCTTGTTACGGCTTTCATAGCGATAGCGGCCGCGAGCCCGCTTATCTAGTAGAAGTTCTCTGCCACCTTAAGAGCGAGGCTGATTTCGGAGCGCTCGGGTATCTGATAGGCAGGAAGTTAGTGGACAAAACCCCTTACCTTCGCTTTTGCGAGGAACATCTTTCTGGGGAGTTGTATCTGAGAGCAATGGGAGCATCTATGGCGGCTTCGGGTTCCATTTCACTTTTTCACGCGGAAGGCCTGACCCCCGAAGCTGAAGTTTTTCGCTCTGCAGAGTTTAAAGAGCCTCCTTTAACCATAACTTCGCTGGAAGAAGCATTTCAGGCTCTGAGCAAACCCCTGGACCGGGTAGATCTCATCTGGATTGGTTGTCCCCACGCTTCCCTGGAAGAGATTGAGCTTATCGCTTCGATGGTGAAAGGGCGGAGGCTTTCTACCAGGCTCTGGGTTACTTCCAGCAGGGAAATCATAGGGAAAGCTGAGGAGGCAGTGGAGGCGATAGAAGAAGCTGGTGGGTTTGTTTTAGCCGATACCTGTGTAGTGGTGGCTCCGGTGGAGGCTTTAAACATAAAGAGTGTGGCCACTAACTCAGCGAAGGCGGCCTTTTACCTTCCTTCATGGGCCAAGGTCAAGGTCGTTTTTGCTTCCCTTGAGGAGTGTATTTTCCGATACGGAGGACTGCAATGAAAAATCCAGTGAAGCTTGTCATTTATAGCCTGGACTATATTTTGAGGAAAACTTACGGAATTAAGCCTTTTGTAGTAGACCCTAATTGCATACTGAGGCTTTCCTTCTGGAAGGCCCGGGCTCCGTTTAAAATCGCGGAGGGTTTGGAGGTTGAGAAAGGAGAACTTGTGGGCGAGCTGCATTTATGGAACGAGCAAATTCCCCTTATTCCACCGGCGGGTCCAGATTTAAGATGGGGTTATGAAGTTGCGAAGAGATTGCACTACTCTCTTGGCCTGTTAGCTCAAGCTATTGAAAACGGTCTGCCCGAAGCCGAAGAAGTAAAAGTTTTGGGGGGAGAAATAGCTTTACCCAGGGACAAATCAAAGCAGATAGAGATGCTTCTCCAGCATTTAGGCCTGATTTTAGACTCGGAGAAGCCTGCTGGTTTCTGGAGTAAATTCGCTCAGTTTTGGCAGAACCTTTACTCTATGGCTTTGATCTGGGCCTACAATCCTGTGAGCCTTCGCAAGAAGAGCCTGTTCCGGATGCGTCGGTATCGGGTGTGGATGACTAAAGAGGAGCTTCTCAAGAGGTATGGAAAGAAGTGAGGCTTTGCTTGCGGCATCTTTACTCAAGGCAACCTGTAGTTAGTGTATCGGGCTATCCAGGCGGGACATGGAAAACGATAAGGGCTCATCATTGAGCACGGAGGGACCTCTTTTGACCAATTTAACAGGCCGGGCCTTCCGGGGTTCTACTTATGCTGTTGGGGCTTCACTGATTACTTTAACCCTGGGTTTCCTGCGCTCTGTGCTTCTGGCACGGTGGTTGCTGCCCGAATATTTCGGGATTGTGGCTCTGGCTCTTTTTTACATCGGGCTGGCCGCACAGTTGCGGGGATTGGGCCTGGATATGGCTCTCATCCACCGGCAGGATGTTGATGAGGCGTTTCTGCGGACTTACTTTTCTCTTCGGCTCGGTTTGGATCTCCTGGCTTTCGGTGGTCTATTGGCCCTGACGCCTTTTCTGCAACAGGCCTACCCTCATATGCCGGGTCTGGGTGCAGTTCTAATCACACTAATTTTCACCTATTTTTTGTCCAGTTTGAGCCAGGCTCAGGAGACGTTTCTCCGCAGAAATCTGGTCTTTTCCCGATTGGCGGCCACGGATGTCGCTGCGTCAGTTGTGATGACCCTTGTGGCCCCCTTTCTGGCCTGGCGAGGCTGGGGAGTGTGGGCTCTGGTGGCCGAACAACTGAGCGGCATTGGTGTCCGCTTCCTGCTGACCTGGGGGCCTTTCCGGCAGTGGAGGCCAGGCCTGGGATGGAACTTTCAGGCCGCCCGCTGGTTCTGGGAGTATGGCAAGCCCACCTGGGCGGCCTCTAATCTGAATTACCTGCTGGATCGTTTTGCGGATTTCTGGATCGGCACGGCCCTGGGGAAGGTGCCGCTGGGGCTGTACTCCAAGGCCTATGAGTTCGCCCATTACCCCCGTCGGGTCCTGGCCAACCCTCTGGTGACCGTCTTTATGCCGATCTTCGCTCGCCTGCAGGACGATCGGCTGCGGCTTTCCCAGGCCTTTTTCCGCTCGGCTTACATTATCTTGCGCAGTAGTTTCCTGGTAGCCGGAGCCTTCGGATTAGTGATGCCGGAGTTTATTCTTTATGTGATTGGCGATCAGTGGATGCCCATGCTCTTGACCTTTCGGCTGATGTTGATTTACATAGCGCTGGATTCCTTTGTGATGTTGGGAGTCAATATGCTGCTGGCCGTCGGGCGGCCCAGGGAGGTGCGGAACATGGGCATCGTTCAAGGGCTGTTTTTCATTCCTGCCGTTGTTCTGGGCGCCCAGGTGTGGGGCATCCACGGCGTCGCCTTGGCAGCCGACGGGATGTTGCTGGTAGGAACTATCTGGCTCTACCGCCTGCTCCGACAGGTTGTGGATTTTTCCTTTACCCGTTTAATAGGCTGGCCCGCAGGCGCTCTGGCCATAGCCTGGGGTGGGGGTCTCTTGGCGGAGATGTTAGCAAAGGGAGGGGTGCTGGAAGCCCTGGCCCTGAAACTGGGAATTTTCAGCCTCCTTTTCGGCGGCTTTCTTCTAATAGTAGAAAGAAGAGATTTGATCGCTGGCCTTCAGGAATTGCGGGGAGCGCTATGGGCGCGGCAACCGGAAATGCTGTGATGGTCCTTTATTCCATCGGGAGCAAATTTGCTGGTGGGGGTATCGGCACCACAGCCTATTATGCCGTGCGGGGGTTACATCGCCACGGGATGCTCCGGCGTCTTCTGTGCGGCTCTTTCCGGCCCACCGAGATTCCCCGGGAGAAAATTCGCGCGATCGGGCTGCCCGATCGGGCTCTGCGCAAATTGGCCAGCCTGGATTCCAGTGGATGGCTGTGGCATCTTCAGGCAGTGCTCTACGACTTTTGGGCCTCCCGCCATCTGGAGCCCGCCGATGTCTTTCACGTCTGGGGGAACTACGGCCTGCGGAGCATTCAGCGTGCCCGAGGGATGGGGATGGTGACAGTGGTAGAGCGAGCCAATACCCACCCGATTTACCAGGCTCGTTTACTCAAAGAGGAGTATGCCCGTTGGGGGCTGACTTTTCGTGTGCCTCGCGCAACTCTGAAGCGGACGCTGGACGAGATGGCTCTCGCGGACTATGTGGTCATCCCTTCCGAGTTTGTACGGCAGAGTTTTCTGGAACAGGAGTTTCCTGAAGATAGGCTGGTTTGCATTCCCTTTGGAGTGGACATTGAGCGTTTCCGTCCCCCGGAAGGGAACAACCCGCATCCTTTTCGGGTGCTCTTCACAGGGCAGGTGGGGATTCGCAAGGGGGTGCCGTATCTTCTGGAGGCTTGGCGGCGGTTGGGATGGCGAGATGCGGAATTATGGCTGGTGGGGCGAGTTCTCCCAGAAAGCCAGCCCATCCTCAAGCATTATAGAGACCTGCCCGGACTGAATGTGGTCGGCCATATGGAGGATCCAGTGAGAGCCTATCAGCAGGCGGATATCTTCGTGTTTCCGACTGTTGAGGAGGGGAGCGCCCTGGTGACATACGAGGCTCTGGCGTGCGGTCTTCCGGTCGTGACGACACCGAATGCTGGGTCGGTAGTGCAGGAGGGCGTGGAGGGGTTCATCGTGCCCATTCGGGATGTGGAGGCGCTGGCCGAGCGGATGGAGCGGCTGCGGGCCGATGAGCGCTTGCGACGGGAAATGGGGAAGGCCGCCCGGGCCAGGGCAAAAGAGTTTACGTGGGAAAGATATGGGAATTCTCTTTCCAGTACGTATAAAAGGAGGTAACGTGCCCTCCAAGGTAGGCGATGCGTGGGCAGCCTGTCTCTGCAAAAAGGGGTATGGAGCAGCCGGGGACCCCTACTTTCTTCTCCGTTTTCGGGCCTCTCCCTATATTCAAATTATTCTTCGTTATGCCTCGCTCTCGCCGAACAGTCTGATTCTGGAACCA